>SLJA01000037.1 GCA_007135355.1 Wenzhouxiangella sp. | reverse complement strand
GGCCGGTATCCTGCTGGCCCCGGTGATGATGCTGTTTCACTCCCGTTTTGCCGTGGAGATTCTGGCCGGCGCCAGTGTCGCCTGGGTGTCTCCGCCACGCGGGGCGCGCCGTGTGTCCCTGGCCTGTGCGCTCCGACGCACTGGTTTGATCGGACTGATCGGTCTGGTCTGGCTCATCCTCGCGGCCTGGCTTACGCCGCAGTTTCTCTGGTGGATGAGCCCGGTCTGGCTGGGCCTGCTGTCAGCGCCGTTGATGGTGTGGATATCAGGCAGCCTGGCGGCGGGCAAGCTCGCGCGCGCGGCTGGATTGCTGCTCACACCGCGGGAGTTGGGGGCGAGCTCGTTGTACAGTCTGCCTGCCCCACCACCGGTCGGCCCGGTGGCGGCGCCGCGGCCCCAACGCCCGCCGCCGGAACGGCCGGGACCGATGCCGCTGCAGTGGCTCGGAACCGCGCGCCGCAGCGCTGGCGCAAACCTCGCTCGCGGCCGTGCTTGAGCGCCTGCAGGCCGGCTTGGGGCTGGCACGCTCGCTGCTGATTTACCGCCGCCCCGGTCGTCAGGCCGGGCTCAAGCGCTTCTACAGTCAGTTTGTCCAGCCCGGGGATCGGGTGTTCGACATCGGCGCCCACCTGGGCGACCGCAGCAGCGCGTTTGCCGCGCTCGGCGCCCGGGTGGTGGCGCTGGAACCCCAGCCGCGATTGTTCGCCTGGCTGCAACGGCTGACCCGCGGCAGTGGCCGCGTGACCTGCCTGCCGCTGGCCGTCGGCTCTGCGCCGGGCCAGCTGACCCTGGCCAGCAGTCGCGTCAACCCCACCGTGGCCAGCCTGTCGGCTGCCTGGCGCGAGCAGGTCAGCAGCCGCCAGGCCGGCTTTGCCGAGGTCGACTGGGATGAGCGCCTGAGTGTCGAAGTCACCACGCTGGACGACTTGATCGAGCGCTACGGAGAACCCGATTTCTGCAAGATCGATGTCGAGGGATTTGAACCCGACGTGCTGCGGGGTTTAAGCCGTCCGCTGGCCGCGCTTTCGGTAGAATTTGTGCAGGGTGCGCTGGACCAGGCGCTGGCCTGCGTGGACCGGCTCGAACAGTTGGCCGGCTATCGGTATCAGGTCGTTGCCGGGGAAAGGCGCGCATTCTTTCTGCCGGACTGGATTGACGCCGACGCGATTCGCGCCTGGCTGGAGGCCGGTGCCCAGGGCCTGTCCTCGGGTGATTTGTATGCGCGTTGGGCGGGCGAATGAGAAGGGAGCAGAAATGATTCATCAATGGCAGCATCTGAGCGCGCCGGAATTGGTCGAGCTGGCCGGCCCGGATGCCGTTGCCGTGCTGACCCTGGGTGCCATCGAGCAACACGGGCCGCATTTGCCGCTGTCGACCGACCTGGATATCGCCTGCGGGCTGCAGGCCGCGGCGCTCGCGCGGTTGAATTCGGACTTTGATGTGATCGTGCTGCCGCCGCTGGCCCTGGGCGCCAGCGAGGAGCACGCCAGCTTTGCCGGCACGCTTTCGCTCACGGCCGGGCAGATGAGTGATCAGATTCAGCAGATTGGCGAGGGACTGTACCGGGCCGGTTTGCGCCGCCTGGTGATCGTCAATGCGCACGGTGGCAATATCGGCTGGTTGGGTCAGGCCGCGCTGAGTTTGAGGCGACGCTTTGGCCTGCTGGTCGTCAAGGCCAACTACATGCTGTTCAAGGCTCCAGCCCATTTACTCGGCGCCGATGAACTGCGTCATGGCTTGCACGGTGGCCAAGCCGAAACGGCGATGATGCTGTACCTTCACCCGGAGCGGGTGCGCACGGCCCAGCTGCGACGCTTTGTCTCCGTCGCGGAGACTCTTCCACAGGGTGCCGTGCTAGGTCCGGAAGCAGAGGCGAGTTGGGCATGGCTGGCTGAAGATCTCAACCCGGAGGGCGTGGTGGGCGACGCCGCGGCCGCCACTGCCGAATTGGGGCGGCTGTTGATCGCTCATTATGCCGACCGACTGGCGCGCGTCATCAGCCAGACTGCTGAAATGGATCTGAGCCGCTTCGAGGCGCAGCCTACTTGCTGACCAGGGCTTCTCGCAGCCAGTGACCCGAGCGGTCTGCCTTGGCTGCCAGGTAGCGTCGGTTCTCGGCGGTGACGTTACCGTAGAGTTTCTCGCGACCAGCGATCTCAATACCCCCTTCGGCCAATGCCCTGATTTTGGAGGGATTGTTGGTTAGCAGCCGGATGCGTCGAATCTCGAGCGAGGCCAGCATGTCCACCGCCACAGCGTAGCGGCGCTCGTCCTCGCCAAAACCCAGAATTTGATCGGCCTCGACCGTGTCATGACCTTGGTCCTGTAGCGTGTAGGCACGTAGTTTGTTGGCCAGACCGATCCCACGTCCTTCCTGGGCCAGGTACAGCAATACCCCGCCGCCCATATCGTTGATGTTGCGTACACCAAAGCGCAACTGCTCACCGCAGTCGCAGCGCAGACTGCCGAACAAATCGCCGGTCAGGCAGGCCGAATGCAGCCGCACCGGCACATCTTTGGACCACTGCTGCCGAGCCCCGATCAATACGGCTACGTGTTCGCGCAAACCGTCTGGTTCCCGAAACAGCACGAAGCGAGCCTGGTTGACGTCCGCCAGCGGCACATTGGCCTCGCTGACGCGTTTAAGCAGCCCGGAAGCCAATTCAAAGCATTGTTCGGCAGCTTGAGCCGGTACCGCCAACATCTCGCCCCGGCGGACTTGCACGTCAAAGGCCCGGCGCTGACGCTCGTCGAGGGCGACGGTCAGCGCGGCCGGAATCAGCAAGGCTCGGCGCATCAGGGCCAATGCGGCCCGCTCGGCAGCGCTTGCCGGCCGCGGTGTCTCGAAGTGTGAGCGGTCGAGCGGGCGGTCGCCACAGGCGGCCTGCAGAATGCCCTCGGCAGCAAGCCGATCATGGCCCCCGCGCAACGGCAGACTGGCCGCTTCGGTTTTCAGTTTGAAGCCCAGGCTGGTGAGCCGATGCTGACTGAGCACCAGAGAGGCTGAAGACGCCCGGGCGGCGCCGGTGACCTCCTCATTGTCCAGCCCTTCAACAGGCTGCACGAGCACACTGCCGCTCAGGCCTGCGCTAGCGTCATCAATGATAACGGCAACGCCGCGGCGCAGGTCAAAGATAGCTCGTTCAATCTGTTGCATGCCCGTATCTAGTACTGAAGAGACACGCTTAAGCTAATGTGACAGCCTGCACAAGCGTGTGAATGACTCTCACGCTGCCAGCGGAGAAATTCTTAATGTCCGACAAGCATACGATCTGGGAGCACATTCTGGCGGTCCGCGCCCACGGTCGGGCTTCTGTTGCGGAAGTTGCGCAATTGGCAGCGGATGAGCCGACTTTGCTCGGTGCGCTTCTGCAGCTGGCCCAGCATCCCGGCCGGCTGGCCATCGCCCAGCTGGGCCAGAGCCTGGACGGCCGTATCGCGACTGAAAACGGTGACTCCTGGTACATCAACGGACCGGCGGCGCGCACGCATCTGCATCGTTTGCGTGCGTTGGTCGATGCCGTGCTGATCGGGGCCGGTACCGCCGAGGAGGACCGTCCGCAGCTCAGCGTGCGTCATGTCATTGGGCCTGATCCGGTGCCGGTGATTCTCGACCCGCGCGGCCGCGTTCCCATGCTGGGGCCGCTATTTGAGCGCTCCTGTGCATCCGTGCCGGTATTGCATCTGGTTGGCGCGGAAACCGACCTGCCGCCGCCCCCGCAGGGCGTGGAGCGCGTCCCTGTTCCGCTGGGGCCCGGCGGCGCCTGCCCGCGGCAGGTTCTGGATATGTTGGCCGAGCGCGGGCTTGAGCGTGTGCTGATCGAGGGCGGCGGGGTGACCGTGTCGCGTTTCCTGGCCGCTGATGCGCTGGACTATCTGCACCTGCTGATCGCGCCCTTGAT
>SLJA01000284.1 GCA_007135355.1 Wenzhouxiangella sp. | reverse complement strand
GGGCGATCTGAGCTACGCCGGCCTGTCGCTGTGGTGGCTGTTGCCGCTGGTGCTGGGACTGGCCTTGCTGTGGCTGCGCGCGCGCAGCCTGAATGTCATGGCCGGGGGTGAATTGCAGGCCGCCCTGCTGGGCGAGTCCAGCAAGCGGCGATTCTGGGAGATCTACCTCGTCGCCTCGCTGCTGACTGCGCTGGCGGTGTCAATTGCCGGCGCCATCGGCTTTGTCGGCCTGATCGTGCCGCACCTGATGCGCCTGCTCATCGGCGCCGACCATCGCCGCCTGCTGCCGGCCGCGGCCCTGTTCGGCGGTGCCTTCCTGGTGCTGGCCGACACGGTCGCGCGCAGTGCCTTGGGCCCCCGCCAGCTCCCGGTGGGTGTGCTGACCGCGCTGATCGGCGTCCCGCTGTTCCTGCTGCTGCTCAACCGGGCGGTGAAGATTCGCTGATGGGCGCTCCCGACGACCCACTGCTGCTGCAGACCAAAGCACTGTCAGTGCAAATCGGCGCGGTCAAGGTAGCCGACGGGCTGAATCTGGCCATTCGCCGCGACCAGTTCTGGGGTCTGCTGGGGCCGAATGGGGTCGGCAAGACCACCCTGCTCAAGACATTGGCCGGGGTGTTCGAGCCGGTCGCCGGCACGATCGAGCTGGGTGGACAGGCCATCGAACGGCTGTCGCGCCGCCATATTGCCCGCCGGCTCGGCATGCTGACCCAGCACACAGTCTATGCCTTCGAAGCCAGCTGCGAGGAAACCGCGCTGGTCGGCAGGCATCCGCACCTGAAAGCCTGGCAGCGCGAGCAGCCGGCCGACCGCGCCCTGGCCCGCGCGGCGCTGGCCGAACTGGGCCTGGGCGAACTGGCCGGACGCAGCTGCATGAACCTGTCCGGCGGCGAGTCACGCCGCCTGGCCCTGGCCGCGTTGCTGGTCCAGGACCCGGATCTGTTCCTGCTCGATGAACCGACCAACCACCTGGACCCGGCCAACCAGGTGACCATTCTCGATGTGCTCGGGCAGCGGGTGCGCCGGCAGCACAAGGGCGCCATCATGGCCTTGCACGAGGTCAACCTGGCAACCTGTTACTGCACTCATGTCCTGATGCTGTTCGGCGCCGGCGAGTGGGCCGCCGGCCCAACCGAGGAGATGCTCACCGCCGATCGGCTCAGCCGGCTGTACCGCTGCCGCATGCGGCTGGTTGACGACGGCCGGCAAAAGGTGTTCGCCGTGGCCGGCCGTGCTGCATCGCCTTGATTCAGGCACGCCGCAGCGCTGCTACAATGTTACGTTGTAACAATCCTGGAAGCGCTTCATGGACGCAAAAACCCTGCTCCCGGTCACCGTCCTGTCCGGATTTCTCGGCGCCGGCAAGACCACGCTGCTCAATCGCATCCTGAACAATCGTGCCGGCCTGAAGGTCGCGGTCATCGTCAACGACATGTCGGAAGTCAACATCGACGCCGACCTGATCCGGGCCGGCGACGCCGATTTCCAGCGCACTGACGCCCGTCTGGTCGAAATGACCAATGGCTGCATCTGCTGCACGCTCAGAGACGACCTACTGACCGAGGTCCGGCGCCTGGCCGAAGCCGGCAGCTACGACTACCTGCTGATTGAGTCAACCGGTATTTCCGAACCCCTGCCGGTGGCGGCCACCTTCGAGTTTCGCGACGAGGGCGGGCAGTCCTTGAGCGATGTGGCCCGACTGGACAACATGGTGACCGTGATCGACGCCGCGCGCCTGATCAGCGACTATTCATCGCAGGATCTGCTGGCCGACCGTGGCGAATCGCTGGGCGAGGAGGACGAACGCACCCTGGTTGACCTGCTGGTCGACCAGATCGAATTTGCCGACACCCTGATCATCAACAAGTGCGATCTGGTCAGCCCCGAGCAACTGGCCACCGTGCGCCAGGTGGTGCGCGCACTCAACGCCAGTGCCGAGCTGATCGAGACCACCCAGGCCGAAGTCGCGCCCGAGCAGATCCTGGCCACCGAACGCTTCGACTTCGAGCGCGCCCACACCCATCCGCTGTGGTACCGGGAGCTCTACCAGTTCAAGGATCATGTGCCCGAGACGGAAGAATACGGCATCCGCCATTTCACCTTCCGCGATCCGCGACCGTTCGACCCGTTCAAGTTCCACACTTTCCTAAATAGCGAGTGGCCCGGCGTGCTGCGCGCCAAGGGCCATTTCTGGCTGGCCACGCGGCCCGAGTGGGTCGGCGAGTTGAGCCAGGCCGGACCCCAGATCCGTCACCAGGCGCTGGGCATGTGGTGGAGCGCGATCGCCCGCGAACAATGGCCCGACGATCCCGGCTGGCGCGACCTGATCCGGCGCCGCTGGCATCCGGAGTTCGGCGACCGTCGCCAGGAACTGGTGTTCATCGGCAACGACTACGACGAGGCCGAGCTGCGGCGCCGGCTGCGGGCCTGTCTGCTGCCGGCCGAGCGTTTCGAGCCACGCGAGTGGCAATCTCTCCCCGACCCCTTCCCCGCCTGGGAGCTGCAACATGACGACTGAAACCAGCGATCCGATTCCGCGCAACTACGACGAATGGCGCCACTGCATCGAGCACTGGTGCGGCATTGAACTGCGGCCCGAGTTCATCGCCCGTCGCCTGCAAGCGCTCAACGACCGCGGCGACGACCATACCCGGCGTCTGCTGGAGTGCTACGGCGAAGACCACCTGCGGGCGCTGATCGGCTGGTTTGAACGGGCCAAGGGTCAAAACGGACGGTAATGAGAACTATTTGCACATGCGAATGGTTCCGTGATATCTTCGAGTCATACGAACCTGCGCAAGCCGGTGGCCGCCAAGAACTCGGAGACCGTTCATGTTCTGGACTCAAAGACCCAGCGCCAGCGATGAATTTTTCATCAGCAGCCATGCCAACCCCCGTCTGCGCCGACTTCTGGCGCAACAACTCAGGTCTAGCTCGCAGTCCGGTATCGAGCAGCTGAGCTGGCTGTTCTGGCTACTGCGCACGCGCCAGCCCAAACGATTGCTGATCGACGGCCGGCTGGAACCAGCCATGGCGCTGATGACGGCGGCGGCCGTCAGTCTGGGTCGGGCCGGACGCATTCAGCACAGTGCCGGTCCGCTGCCGCCCGACATCAGCTCGGCTCTGACCAGCGCGGGCCTGGATTGGGTCTGGCTGCACGCGCCGCTGCCGCCTCAGGCGACCGAACGCTACGATGCTTTGGTTCTCGTTTCACCCACCGAAGAAATGAAGCAAAGGCTGTTTGAGTGGACCCCGCACTTATCGGCCGGTGCACTGATTATCGGGATGGATTCGAGCGCTGGCCGAAACCGTTCTCCAGCGGTTTACAGCGAACTGTTATCCAGCGAAACCGGCCTGGAGAGCCTGATCCTGGCTCCCGCAGCCACTCCACTGCTCACCATGATCTGGAGAGGGCACTGATGGAATGTACTGGTTTGAAACTGCACGCGCTGGAAAGCCTACGCACCGTGGCGGCGCAAGCCTCCAGCCATGACGACATGCCCGGGCCGCCCGGCCCCTTGACTCGGGTCGTCGAATGCTGCCGGCGTGCCGGAGCGGCAACCGTGTTCGACCGGCCGGGTCTCGGCCTGCCGGCTAATGCGTATGAGCACGCTCTGTTGTGCAGCCTGGGCCAGGCTGGCGTCGACCCGGGCTGGGCACTTTCTCGCCTGCCACCATGGCTGTGTCGGGAACGGGCCGATGCGCTGATCTGGGCGCTGACGGATCTATTCGATTTTCTTTGTTCGGAACGCGCGTCGGCGCTGCGCGAGCATTGTACGCTCCCCAGCCGCGTCACCTGACTCCGGCGGATTAGCCACGGACGCTGACCTCCTGCCCCGGACGCAGGCGCTCGTTGCCGCGGATGACCACCTTATCGCCGGCCTGGATCGGCCCGGACACTTCGATCCACTCGCCGGTGCCGATGCCGGTGGT
>SLJA01000293.1 GCA_007135355.1 Wenzhouxiangella sp. | reverse complement strand
GCCCAGCTGGCGGATTCTTTCGGCCAGCCGCGGCCACTCTTCGTTGAGAAAATGCTCGCGCTCGCTTTGCAGCAGCCGGCGTCTGGCGCCGTCGCGCACAAACATGCCCACGCCGCGGCGCTTTTCAATCAAATCGTCATCAACCAGCGATTGGTAGGCCTTGGACACGGTCAGCGGATTGACCTGAAAGTCCACCGCCACCTGGCGCACCGAGGGCAGGGGCTGGCCCTCGGCCAGCGTGCCGTCAATGATCGCGGCGACCGTGCGCTCGCGCAGCTGCCAATAGATGGGCTGGTTGTCGTCCCAGCGCGTACTCATCCGCCTGGACTGTTCAGCCCCGGAATCGACGGAAACAGCGGCATCGGTATGCTGCGCTGCGCCGAATCGCGCGCTCTGGATTCGCTGCGCTGATCAGCGCGGGCAGCCTTGTCTTGCAGCTTGTCTTCGGCCCCGGCCAAAAACTGCACCGGGGTTGACTCGGCCCGCTCGGCCATGATCTGCGCATGGCGGCTCTGGATGTCGGTGGAAAAGGCCAGCACCAGACACACGGTCGCGGCGACAGTGGCCACGCCATGGGGAATGTGCAGTACGCGCTTGCGGTTGATCGGCAACATGACGAACTCCTTTTTGGGTCGTGTTGGTGTACTACTATAGTAAAACACCACAACGCAGTCAAGCGTAAACTGAATTTTTTCTCCCCGCCGCGTTCCCATACGGCATCATCCCGTGACTCAAGCCCCAACCGGGCCGATAGGCGCGCATCTGGTAAAATCCAGCCCTGACCAATTGACCCGCATTCACGGCCCTGGCGAACCTGCCGGTTTGCCTATGGCCATCATCCCGTTTTGCAAGGAGTTTTCGCAATGCCCAAATTGACCCATCTCGCCGCCGCCATGTCGCTGGCCCTGGCCCTGCCGCTGGCGGCCCAAACCATGGAGACGCCGGAAGAGCGCCTGAGCTACACCATCGGCATGGATATCGGTCAGTCGCTGGCCGAGCAAGACCTCAATATCGACATGGACCTGTTGGTGGAAGGTCTGCGTGCCGCTTTCGCCGGTGAAGAAACGCTGTTGACCCGCGAAGAAGCCGATGCCGAGCGCGATGCCTTCATGCAGCGCCGCCAGCAAGAAGTCATGCAGCAGCAACAGCAAGAAGCCGTACGCAACCTGGAAGAAGGTCAGGCCTTCCTGGCCCAAAACCGCGAAAACCCGGACGTTCAGGAAACCGCCTCGGGCCTGCAATATCGCGTGGTTCAGGAAGGCGAGGGCCGCAGCCCGTCGGCCACCGACCGCGTCACCGTGCACTACCGCGGCACGCTGATCAACGGCGTGGAGTTCGACAGCTCGTTTGCCCGCAACCAGCCGGCCACCTTTGGTCTGAACCAAGTTATTCCGGGCTGGACCGAAGGCCTGCAGCTGATGCAGGAAGGCGCCGTGTTCGAATTCTTCATCCCGGCTGACCTGGCCTATGGCGACCAGGGCCGCCCCGGCCCCATCGGGCCCAATTCCACCTTGATTTTCGAAGTGGAGCTGATCGAAGTCCACAGCGACTAGCCTTTCACAGCGACCAATAGCCCGGAGATCCAGCCCATGGGATCGCTGCAAGACGCTTTGCTCAAGGCTGGCCTGGCCGAGAAAAAGCCTCGCACCACCGACCGGAAGGCAGGTCCTTCCGGTTCGGCCGGGCAGGGCAAGGGCAAACCCCAAGCCCAGCGCGCCGACGGCAAGGCGGGCAAGCCGTCCACCCAACCAGCGCGCAAGCGCCGCACATCAGCCGAGTCGGATCTGGAGCGCGCCTACAAAGCCCGCGCGCGCGCCGAAGCCGCCGAAAAAGAACAGGCCAAAAAAGACCGCCTGGCGGCCCAGGAAGCGCGCCGCAAGCGCAACCTGCAGCTCGACGCCGTCATCCGCGGCAACACCCTCAACCGCAAAGACGCCGACTGCCCGCGCTACTTCCAGCACCTGGGCCGGATTCGCCGCGTGTTGTGCACCCCCGAACAGCGCGAACAGCTCAACGCCGGAGAACTGGGCGTGGTTTCCCTGCGCGGCTCCTACCTGCTGGTCAGCCTGGAAACCCAAGCCGCCTTCAAAGAAATCGCCCCCGACCTGGTCCCCGACCTCACCCCCAAAGAACCCGAAGACGACGGCTCCGACTACCCCCCCGTCCCCGACGACCTAATCTGGTAAAAATCCTGAACCCTGAACCCCGAACCCTGAACCCTGTTTCTTAATCCTTAGTAACCCTATTCATCTCAGCCAACCCCACCTTCCCCTGCTTGACCTTGTTCAACGCCGCCCGGCGCAAATCGATAATGCCCTCGGCCTCGGCCTGCTTGGCCAGGTCCAGCGCCGAGCCGCCGGCCAGAATGACCCGCTCCATCTCTTCAGAGACCGGCATGACCTGAAACACGCCGGTGCGGCCCTTGTAGCCCAGCGTGCAGCCATCGCAGCCCACCGGCTGATAAATCTTGATGCCGGCTTCCACCTCTTCCTCGCTGTAACCCATTTTCAGCAAGGTCTCGACCGGCACCTCTTCGGGCTTTTTGCAGGTGTGCAGGGTACGCGCCAGGCGCTGGGCCAGCACCAGATGAACCGTGGAAACAATGTTGTAGGACGGCACGCCCATGTTGGACAGGCGCGCAATCGAGGCGGGAGCGTCGTTGGTGTGCAGCGTGGACAACACCAGGTGACCGGTCTGAGCGGCCTTGATGGCAATTTCGGCCGTTTCCAGGTCACGGATTTCCCCCACCATGATGATGTCCGGATCCTGGCGCAGGAACGAGCGCAGCGCGGTGGCAAAAGTCAGCCCCTGCTTGACGTTCTGCTGCACCTGGTTGATGCCCTTCATGCGGATTTCCACCGGGTCTTCAACCGTGGAGATATTGCAGCCTTCCTGGTTCAGAATGCCCAGCGCCGTATACAGGGTCACCGTTTTACCCGAGCCGGTCGGCCCGGTCACCAGCACCATGCCGTAGGGCTTGGAAATGGCCTCCAGATAAGTCTGCTGCTGCTCGGGTTCAAAGCCCAGCTTCTCCGGCCCCAGAAACACGCCGGAAGAATCCAGAATACGCAGCACCACCTTCTCGCCCCACAGGGTCGGGCAGGTCGACACACGAAAATCAAACGACTGCCCGCGCGACAGATTCAGTTTGATGCGCCCGTCCTGCGGCACACGGCGCTCGGCGATATCCAGGTTTGACATCACCTTCAGACGCGCCGACAGCCGGGGCGCCATGCGCTTGGGCGGGCGCACCTGCGTGATCAGTAAACCGTCGATACGAAACCGCACCCGATACTCATCCTCGTAGGGCTCGAAGTGAATATCCGACGCGCCCTTGCGGATGGCGTCCATCAGCACCTTGTTGACAAAGCGCACCACCGGCGCGTCTTCCGCGCCCTCCAGGCCGACTTTTTCTTCCTTCTCCTCGCCCTTTTCGAACTCCAGGTTTTCCAGATCGGAGTCGTCCGCGGTCAAATCACCAAAGGCCTGGGACGAACCGGCCAGGGCGCGATCCAGCGCCGGCTCAATGGTGTTGAACGGCGCCAGGATGGGCTCCAGAATCAAGCTGGCGGAAAAGCCGATTTCATCCAGGCCGGCGCGGTTGCCGGGGTCGCCCACGGCCACAAACAAGCGCCGACCGCGCTGCAGCAGCGGAATAATCAGGTGTTTGCGCAGCAGTTCCTCGCTGACCAGCTGGGTGGGCGCATCTTTCAGGTTCACCGCGCTCAAATCAACCAGCGGCATGCCGAAATCTTCCGCCGCGATATGGGCAAAAGCGACCCCATCGATCAACTTTTCCCGTACCAGGTGCGAGGTGAAGGTGCGGCCCTTTTCGCTCGCCTTGGCCTGTGCTTCGTGCGCCGCCTTCTCCGACATCACACCCGCCTCAACCAGGCGGCGGGCCAGATTGTTCAGCGGTTTCAAAACGTCGGCGGCTTGTACG
>SLJA01000165.1 GCA_007135355.1 Wenzhouxiangella sp. | reverse complement strand
GCTACCGCCGGTCACCGTGATGTTTCTGTACAAGATCATCGACCTGACCGGCGAGCTGGGCAATATCGCCCAGCGGGTGGGGTCGCGCCTGCACCTGATGATTGCGCGCTGAGCCGGGAGGTCAAGGGGCAAGACCATGATGGAAATGGCCATTCTCTTTATCGTCCTGGCCGCCGTGTTCGGGCTGTTCATGGCCTGGGGCATCGGCGCCAACGACGTGGCCAACGCCATGGCGCCGTCGGTGGGCTCCAAGGCCATCACCATCAAGCAGGCCATCCTCATCGCCGCCATCTTCGAGTTTGCCGGCGCGGTGCTGGCCGGCGGTGGCGTGACCAGCACCATCCGGCGCGGCATCGTCGACGCCAGCTTGCTGTCCGGTCAACCGGAGCTATTGGTGTTCGGCATGCTCGGCTCGCTGCTGGCCGCCGGTGTGTGGCTGTTGATTGCCTCGCGCTTCGGCTGGCCGGTCTCGACCACCCACACCATCATCGGCGCCGTGGTCGGGTTCGCCGCCGTCGGCATCGGCGTGCACGCCGTGCAGTGGCCGCAGGTGGCGCGCATCGCCATGAGCTGGCTGGTCTCGCCGGTAATCGCCGGGACCATCGCCTGGGTCCTGTTTCGCAGCGTACAAATCCTGATCCTGGAGCGCGACGACCCCTTGCGCTACGCGCGTCGCTACGTGCCCGGCTACATCTTCCTGACCGGCTTCTTCATGACCCTGGTCACGGTGATGAAGGGCCTGGAACACATCGGCATCGATATCTCCACCGCACAGGCCTACGTAATCGCCGTGCTGTTCGGCGGCGTGATCGCCGCCATCGGCACCGTATTCATCCTGCGCATTCCCTACCAGGAGCCCGACAAGCGCGACTTTCATTTCATCACCGTCGAGCGCATCTTCGGCGTGCTGATGGTGGTGACCGCCTGCGCCATGGCCTTTGCCCACGGCTCCAATGACGTGGCCAACGCCGTCGGCCCGGCCGCGGCCGTGGTCAGCGTGGCCATGAGCGGCGATGTCACCCAGGAAGCCATCGTGCCGATCTGGATTCTGATCCTGGGCGGCATCGGCATCGTTCTGGGCCTGGCCACCTACGGTCATCGCGTCATCGCCACCGTGGGCAAAAACATCACCGCGCTCACCCCCAGCCGCGGCTTCGCCGCCGGCCTGGCCGCGGCGGCGACCATCGTCATGGCCTCCGGCACCGGCTTGCCCATCTCCACCACCCACACCGTCGTCGGCGCCATCCTGGGCGTCGGCATCGCCCGCGGCATCGCTGCCATCAACCTGCGCGTGGTGGGCGGGATTTTCATGAGCTGGGTCATCACCGTGCCGGCCGGGGCGGTGTTGTCGGTGATTTTTTTCCTGGCGCTGCGTTGGGGGTTGGGGTAAAGACAGGGTTCAGGGGTGACACAGGCCCGACTCTCCTGAACCCTGAGCCCTTCACTCCTATCCCCTCCCCAACCGATCCGCAAGAATCTCCACTCCACGCCGCACGGCATCCGGCTCGGCCGAGGTAAAGCACAAGCGCAAGTGAGTGGGATAAGGCCCGAAGGTCGGACCCGGAGCGACCATGACGCCGCGCTCGGCCAGGTCCGACAGCAGACCGGACAGGCTGCGTTCGTCCAGCGCTGAAGAGACCTCGGGAAACAGGAAGGTGCTGCCTGCCGGCGCCGGCAGGCCGAGGGCCGCGGCGGCATGGCGGCCTAGCTCGGCATACTGCTCGCGCGCGGCGTCTGCCCAGTTCTGTCCGGCACCGTCCAGCGCTTTCAGCGCGGCCAGCTGTGAGGCCGTGCATGCTGAATAGTGGAGATTGGTGGTGATGCGCTCGATGGACTTGATGGCCGTTGTCGGACCGACCAGATAACCGCAGCGGTTGCCGGTCATGCCGTAGGCTTTGGAAAAGGAGTGGGCAGCAACGGTATGATCCGGCGCCATGGACCGAGAATGGACGTGCTCACCGGCGTATACATAGTCCTCGTAAACCTCGTCGGACAGAATCCACAGATCGTGCGACCGGGCCCAGTCGGTCAGCGCCGACAACCACTTGCGCGACATGACCCGACCGGTCGGGTTGTGCGGTGTGTTCCAGTAGACCGCGACCGTGCGTTCCGTGAGGTAGCGCTCGAAACAGGCCACCGCTTCGGCGGCCGTTTCGACTTCGGTCATCAACGGCACCGCCACCGGCACGGCATTGAAGGCATGCACTGCCCCGGCAATCAGCGGCCAGTAGGGCGCGGCCAGCAGCACTTCCTCACCCGGTGCGACCAATGCGCCCACTGCCGCGGCCAGACCCGATGTCGCACCAGCGGTGATCAGTACCTCGTTGAGTGTGGTCTGCAGCCCGGTTCGCTCGGTCTGCCACTCGGCAATCCGCTCGCGCAGCGCCGGCAAACCGGCAACCGGGGTGTAGCGATGCATTCCGGGATAATCGGCCACACGCAGATCCTCCATCCGACAGCCGACCGGCGGCTCCATCCAGGTGTCACCGATATGCAGCGGAATCGGTACCACATTCCGCGGCGCCGCGGCACCGGCATATACCGAACTGCGCAAAGTCTGGATGGCGGGGGCAAATCTGGGGAAAGTCGGCATGGTGCTGTCAGAAGCGAGGTTGATCTAGGATTGTAGCCAGCCTCGGCATTCAGAGCGGCCTCACGCTGAGGGGCCGAGTCGCGGAGATCGCAGGGGAACAGAGAAAATAGTTGGCACAGATGTCGTAGTGCACTTAATTCGCCCAAGGCTTTTCTCTGCGGGCTCTGCGGCTCCGCGGCTCTGCGTTAAAAGACAGCGCCAGGCGATGGCACTATGCATGAAACCAATCATGATCAATATCCAAGCTCATGACCCAAGATCCTGAAAGCCGCTCGCGCTGGTTACCGCCGGAGCCCGAGCTGTCGGAGAAGTTCATTCTGACCGGCGGGCCCGGTGGGCAGCATGTCAACCGCACCGAGAGCGGGGTGCAGTTGCGCTTTGATGTCCTGGCATCGGAGTGCCTCAGCGACGAGGCCCGCGCCCGGCTGATCCACCTGGCCGGCAGGCGGGTGGACAGCGAGGGCGTGCTGACCATCGAGGCCCGCTCCCACCGCAGCCAGCACCGCAACCGTGAAGATGCGCGAGCGCGCCTGGCCGAATTGATCGAACGCGCCCACCAGCGCCCCAAAAAACGCATCCCCACCCGCCCCAGTCGGGCGGCGAAAAAGAAGCGGCTGGAAGGCAAGCGCCGGCGAGGCGGGGTCAAGCAGGCGCGGCGCAAGCCGGGCTTGGATTAGGGCCTGGGTTACGGGTTCAGGTGGATTTGGCCGACAAGGTAGGTCACGGCAAAACCCGATAGCTTGACCCGATCGCCAATGAGCCGGCAATGGACACTGCCACCGCGCCGGGATAGCTGGTCAGCGCGCAGTTGGCTGGTTTGTAAGCGAGCGGACCAATAGGGGGTGAGCTGACAGTGTGCGGAACCGGTCACCGGGTCTTCCTCCACACCCAGCTTGGGGAAGAAGCAGCGGCTGACGAAGTCGACTTCCTGTCCGGGCGCGGTAGCGATGACGCCGCGCCGATCCAGCCGTGACAGGGCCGCCGGATCAATAGCCAGCGCGCGGATATCGCGCTCTGACTTGAAGACCGCCAAATAGTCCGGCCCGGCCAGTACCTCGATAGGCTTGCGGCCACAGAAGCCGTCGATCAGATCGCCCGGTGTTGCTGTCGCTACGGATATGACGGCCGGAAAATCCATGCAATAGCCGCCTGCTTCGCGATGGACGCTTAAATGTCCGCTGCGGGTTGAGAAGCGGACGATATCGTTTGCATGCCCCAGATGTTCAAACAGCACATGCGCCGCGGCCAGCGTGGCGTGGCCGCACAGATCAACCTCGGCCCGCGGTGTGAACCAGCGCAGGCTATAAGCTTCCTTCTCGGGCACGAAGAATGCTGTTTCCGACAGATTATTCTCGGCCGCGAT
>SLJA01000052.1 GCA_007135355.1 Wenzhouxiangella sp. | reverse complement strand
CAAACCGGGCGTCACGCCCATGTAGTCCATGGCGCGCTGGCGCGCCGGGTCGGCCGACTCGGGCACCGGCTGGTCCAGGGCCACGACCATGCCGGGATGGGTACCGTAGGTGATGCTGGGCACGACTTCCGAGGCATGGAAACGGACTTCCTTGTCGAAGCGCGCATCGGGATCGCTGGCGAGCTTGAGCCACGCCTCGGCGGCGCGCTCGAAGTCATCCCCTTCCGGGCAACGCGGACGGCCGCGCAGCCAGTCGATCGTGGTCTGGTCCGGGGCGATCATGCCGGCGCGCGCGCCGGCCTCGATGGCCATGTTGCACACTGTCATGCGGCCGTCCATCCCCAAGGCACGGATGGCCGAACCGGCGAACTCGATGACGTGCCCGGTGCCGGCGTCGACACCGATCTTGCCAATGATGTGCAGGACCAGGTCCTTGGCCGTCACGCCCGCTTCCAGTTCACCGTCGACCGTGATGCGCATGGTCTTGGGCTTGCGCTGCAGCAGGCACTGGGTAGCCAGCACATGGCCGACCTCACTGGTGCCGATGCCGAAGGCCAATGCTCCAAAAGCACCATGAGTGGCGGTGTGCGAGTCGCCGCAGACGATGGTCATGCCCGGCTGGGTGATGCCCAGCTCCGGGCCGATGACGTGGACGATGCCGCGGTTGGGGCTGTCCCAGCCGTGCAGTTCAATGCCGTGCCGGGCGCAGTTGATCTCCAGTTGCTCGACCTGCAGCCAGGCCTGTTCGGTAGCGTAGCGGCGCTGGCCCTGGAAGTCGGCCGGAGAAGTCGGCGTGGAATGATCCATGGTGGCCACCGTCCGATCCGGGCGGCGTACCTTGATCCCGCGCGCGTCCAGCTCGGCAAAGGCCTGCGGGCTGGTCACCTCGTGGATCAGATGCAGATCGATATACAGCAGCGCGGGCGAGTCCTGGGACTCTGGGGTGACGACGTGGGCATCCCACAACTTGTCAAACAGCGTGAGCGACATGGGGCGTTTCCTCGAAGGCTTGGGTTTGGGTATCGGTTTGAGCGGCCTGGGCCGGGCGAAAGTGATCCAGCCAGCCGTAGGTGTCCGGGGTGCTGTGGTCGAACAGGCCGAAAAAGCGCTCTTGCAGTGCCTGAGTGATGGGGCCACGTCCGCCGCAGCGCACGCTGATGCCGTCGACCGAGCGCACCGGGGTAATCTCGGCGGCGGTGCCAGTGAAGAACATCTCATCGGCCAGATAAAGCATTTCACGCGGCATGGCCTGCTCGCGCACCTCATAACCCAGATCGTGGGCCATGCGGATGACCGAGTCGCGGGTGATACCGCCGAGGATGGACGAGGCCACCGGCGGGGTCAGCAGCACACCGTTGCGGATGACGAAGATATTTTCGCCGGCACCCTCGCTGACCAGACCGTCGGCCGACAGGGCGATGCCCTCGCCGTAACCATGGCGCTTGGCCTCGGAACTGATCAGGGTGCCGGAGATGTAATTGCCGCCGGCCTTGGCCAGGGTCGGGATGGTGTTGGGGGCCGGCCGCGCCCAAGAGGTTACAGCCACATCGACGCCGTGCTCCATGGCCTCCTCGCCCAGATATTTGCCCCAGGAAATAGCGGCCACGACCACGTCGGTCTCCACATCCGGGCCCGGCACCAGACCCAGTCCGCCATAGCCTCGGAACACGATGGGACGGAGGTAGGCCGAGTCCAGGCCATTGGCCAGCACCGCCTCGCGGCAGGCGTTCAGCAGCGTGTCGCGGTCGAAGGGCATGGGAATGCGATGAATCCGGGCCGAGTCGAACAAGCGGTCGATGTGGTCTTGCAGGCGAAAACCTGCCGGGCCGTCCGGCGTGGCGTAGACGCGAATTCCTTCAAACACGGACGAGCCGTAGTGCAGCGCGTGGGACAGCACGTGCACTGTGGCCTTTTCCCAGTCGATGAGCTGTCCGTTTTTCCAGATGTATTTCGAGGCGTTGATGGGCATGGCTGGGTTCTTGTTCAGGAGTAGGTTCTGAGTTGGGCTTGCATCACGCAGAGAAGCAGAGCCGCAGAGTGCGCAGAGGAAAGAGAGGTGTGATTTTTCCATAGGCCGACAGGAGGCGACCAAGCAAATACCTCTTTTCTCTGCGTCCTCAGCGGCTCTGCGCCTCTGCGTGAGGAAAGCAACTCGCTGCGTCTCTGCGTGAGGCCAAGCGATCTTTCAGTCATCGAGAAACTCCGCATCAAATCGCCGCCGAGATCTGCCGTGGCAGGGTGGCGGTCGGGGTGGTCTGGCGGCGGTGGGCGCGGTTGAGGATTTCGACGAAGGCGCGCGCACAAGCGGCGACGATGTCGGTATCGACGCCGCGGCCGGCCAGCTGGACGCCGTCGATGCGCGCGGTCAGTTCGGCCTCGCCCTGGGCGTCTTCGCCTTCGGAGATGGAGCGGATGCGCATACCAACCAGCTCGAACTCAGTGTTCGTCGCGCGGGCCATGGCCTTGAGTGCGGCATCCACCGGCCCGTCACCAATGGCGGCCTCCTGCGCGGTCTGACCTTCCGGCCCCGTCATCGAAACACTGGCCGTGGGCAAGTGACCCTCGCCCAGCCCCGATGCGATGTGCAGCCGGTCCAGACGCCAGGGTCCGGCGTGGTCGCGCTGTTCACCGGCGATCAGGGCCTCGATGTCGGCGTCGAAGACCTGGCGTTTGCGATCGGCCAGGTTCTTGAAGCGGCCGAATAGCTGTTCGATTTCGGTCTCGCTCAAGGAAAAGCCCAGCTCGCGCACGCGATCGGCCAGGGCGTGGCGGCCGGAGTGTTTGCCCAGCACCAGGGTCGAACGACTGATGCCGACGTCCTCGGGGCGCATGATTTCGTAGGTCTCGCGGTTGGCCAGCATGCCGTGCTGATGAATGCCGGCCTCGTGGGCGAAGGCGTTGTCCCCGACAATCGCCTTGTTGGCCGGCACAAAGCTGCCGATGATGGCGGCCAGCTGGCGCGAGGCCGGGTACAGCTTGCGCGTGTCGATGCCGCTGTCGACGCCGAAGAAGTCGGACCGGGTCTTGATCGCCATGACGACCTCTTCCAGCGCGCAGTTGCCGGCACGCTCGCCGATGCCGTTGACGGTGCACTCGACCTGGCGCGCTCCGGCCTTGACCGCGGCCAGGGAATTGGCCACGGCCATCCCTAAGTCATCGTGGCAATGGGCCGACAGGACCACCGGCGATTCGGCCGGTAGACGGGCTTTCAAGTACGCGATCAGGCGGCCCATTTCTTCCGGGGTGGTGTAGCCGACGGTGTCGGGCACATTGAAGGTGGTGGCTCCGGCCTCGATCACCGCCGCCATGACCTCGGCCAGAAATTCGGGCTCGGAGCGGATCGCGTCTTCGGCCGAGAACTCGACATTATCGACATGGGTGCGCGCCAGACGCACGCCTTCCACCGCCCGGGCCAGTACTTCGGCCTTGCTCATATTGAGTTTGTGCTGCATGTGGATCGGACTGGTGGCGATGAAGACATGCAGGCGCTTCTTTTCCGCTGGTTCGAGCGCGCGCGCGGCGGCATCGATGTCGCCGGGGTTGCAGCGGGCCAGTGAGCAGATGGTCGACCCCCTGACCGTCCGCGCCACTTCACGCACCGCGTCGAAATCCTGTGGCGAGGCGGCGGCAAAGCCGGCCTCGATTACGTCCACGCCCATGCCGGCCAGCGTACGCGCCATGCGCAGCTTCTGCGGCACCGTCATGCTGCACCCGGGCGACTGCTCGCCATCGCGCAGCGTCGTGTCGAAAATGATTACCTTGTCAGTCACTATTCGGGATTCCTTGGTAGTTGCCGGCATTTTTTGCATCACGCAGAGGCGCGGAGCCGCAGAGCGCGCAGAGAAAACACGAGTTTGATTCGCGCATCAATCGCGCTGCTGCGACGAGCTAAACCCCTCTTTTCCCTCTGCGTCCTCAGCGGCTCTGCGTCTCTGCGTGAGGAAAAACATCGCTGGGGCTCT
>SLJA01000056.1 GCA_007135355.1 Wenzhouxiangella sp. | reverse complement strand
CCTGAACCCTGAACCCTGAACCCCTAGCAAAGTACGGCAGATCAGCCTCCACCGTATCCGGAAAGCTCCAGATAACCGCGGCCGATCTTGCGCTCGCTGGCCACATCGATCACGTCGATCATGCCTTCCCAGTAATCGACCGAACCCTGCCAGTGCTGGTCGTCGAACACCGCGCGGGTGTGGATGTGGAGGTCGGCTTCGGGAATCTCGATTTCCCAGTCCAGCGGCCAGCGCGCGCCGTTGCGGTCGGTCCACCAGCGGGTTTCTTCCAGCGTGAAAGATCCCCTGGGCAGATAGCGGTGGGTGCCGTTCGGGAACACCAGCTGGCCGTAGGACCACTCCGAGGTGCTGCCGTCGGCATTGCGCAGCCGGGCCAGCATGACATCGCGACCGTCGTCCAGGTGCATGGCCCACCAGTCCCAGCCGACCTGTTCCTCGGACAGCTGGTTGGAGCCCCACTCGCGGTCCAGCCAGGACAGACCCGAGACTTCCAGCACCTCGTCGCCGATGCGCACCCGGCCCTCGGTGGCCAGGCGAGTGATCGAGTAGTAGCGCGAGGCGTTGCCCGGTTCCGGTCCCTTGCGGCTGTAGCCGGCATCGCCCTGCAGGATGATCGGCCGTTCTTTGCTCAGCGACAGCTGCAGCGCGAAGTCTCCCGCATCGGCGTCCAGGTGCCAGGTCTCGCCGTCGCGGATCACTTCCCAGTCGCGTAGCCACCAGCGCGTATCATCGGCGCCGGCCAGGCCCAGGGCGCCGCGGGCAAACCGCTCGGACTGGAAGAAACGCGTGTTGCGGCCGTCGCTCAAGGCCAGGTGGGCCATCCAGGTGGTGTCGGTGGCCCAGGCCGAGTCCAGGGTCTCGTCGGGGCGCGTGCCGAAGCGGAACAGGGTGTACTGGAAGCCCAGGCGTCCGCCGTCGGCGGTTTCAAAGTTGCCGGTGAAGTACCACCACTCGTTCTGATACTCGGGGTTCTTGCCGTGCGCCTCGGGGAAGGACAGCGGGATGGGTTCAAGCACCTGGCGAAAGTCACTGGCCTGGCCGCCCATCAGGTTCTGCACATTCAGCCGCTCTAACGGCACTTCGGGCTCGCGCGTTTGCATAGCCAGCCAAGCGGCAGTGAGTAATACCAGGATGGCGATGATGATCAGATCGATGCGCATATCAAGCGGCCCTCAGCAGCGGCGCGGGATCGCGCCGGGCGATTTTCCAGGCCGGATAGGCACCAGCCAGGGCGCCGATGAGCAGGGCCAGGGGCACCAGCACGGCCAGCGGCTGCAGCGGGAATTGCAGGGCCAGGGTCCAGCCAAAGGCGCGCGGCTGCACGGCCAGCGACAGCACGGCGTGGATCAACAGGCTGAAGGGAATGGCCATCAGCACGGCGATGGCGGCCAGCCCGGTGGTCTGGGTCATCACCACCCCGGCCAGCCCGCCACGGCTCAAGCCCAGCGCGCGCAGGGTGGCATATTCGCGGCCGCGCTCCAGCCCCAAGGCCAGCAAGGCGGAAATCAGGGCGATGGCGGCGATCATGCCGACCAGAATCGCCAGCGCCCAGGAAATGCGGAAGGTGCGGTCGAAGATTTCCAGGGTCTGGTCGCGCACCGCACCGCGGCTGGTCAGGGAGCCGTTGGGGAAGGCCGCTTCCACACGGTCTTCCAGCACGCGATAGTCGATGCCGGGCGTCAGGTACAGGCCGATACTGTCGCGCAGATCGTCTTGCCACAGCTCGCGGAAGCGCGGGCCGATCATGGCGACCATGCCGCGGTCGGTGGTGTAGTCGCGATAGACGGCGGCGACCTCGAAGTTGATCAAGCCGCTGGGTGTGGTCAGCTCCAGCGTATCGCCGGCGCGCAAACTGTTGCGGCGGGCGAAGGGCTCGGTGAGCATCACCGCGGTGCCGGCCTCGACGCGGTCTTTCGCTGCCAGACCGTCGCCGTCCAGCCACTCAAAGCCCTCCCAAGCGATGGGATTCAGGTCATAGCCCACCACCATACTGCCATCGTCCAGGCTGGCGTGGCGGGCGCTGGTCAGCATTTCCACTTCCGGCCAGGCGCGGACGATCTCCATGCTGGAGGAATCCAGCTGGCCCTGGCTCAAGGTCAGGTACACATCGGCGTTGATCAGGCGATACACCCAGTCGTCCACCGTGGCGCGGAAGCCCAGCACCATCATGCCGACGCCGGCGGTCAGGGCCAGGGCCAGGCTCAAGGCCGAGATGGCCGGTGCCAGGCGCTGGCGCGAGCTCAACAGCATTTTGACCGCGCGACCGACCAGGCTGCGGCGCATCACGGCCGCGCCGAAACGCAGCAGCTGCATGCCGCTGGCCGGGGCCAGCAGGGCGCAGCCGGACAACATCAGGAACAGGCCGATCAGCACCGGCGGCAGACTGTTGGTCAGCACGATGGCGAGCACCCCCAGTCCCAGCAGCAGCCAAGGCAGCCAGCGCCAGATCCACAAGGACTGCACCCGGCCTTCGTGCACGGTGCGGGCCAGCTGTCCGGGCGGAATGCGCTGGGCTTCGCGCAGTACGCCGAGCACGCTCATCAGGGCCATGATCACCGCCATGATCCAGACGCTGAAATAGAGCAGCGGCGTGGGACGTATGCCGGCCGGAGCGACCAGGCGATACAGCTCGGCGACCGGCTGGCGCACCAGCTCCAGCAGGCCGGTGGCCATGATGGTGCCCAGCACCAGGCCGCCGAGCGCGCCCAGTCCGGCCAGAACGAGGGTTTCGCTGGCCAGCATGGCCTGGATGCGGCCCTCGGTGACGCCAACCGCGCGCAGCATGCCGATGGTGCGGCGGCGCTGCACCAGCAGAAAGGCCAGCACGCTGTAGATCACGAACAGGCCCACGGCCAGGCTGAGCAGGCTCATCGCGGTCAAATTGGCGCGCATGCCGGCGGTCAGGCTGGCGGCGGAGTCGCGACGCTGTTGACTGTCGATGAGCTTGAGCCCCTCCGGCAAGCGCTCCTGCAGCCAGTCGCGGGCCGCGGCCGGGGCCTCGATGAAGCTCAGCTCGCCTTGGCGGCCGATCAGGTGCTGGGCGGCGGCCAGGTCCATGATGATGCGATCGTCGAGCTCGCGCCCGCCGCTGACCACGCTGACCACCTCCAGGTCCAGCGGCTCGCCGGAGCGCACCACGCGAAAGCGGCCATCCGCGTCCGGGGCCAGTCGTGCCAGAGTGCGCTCGCTGACCAGCACCGCATTGGCCTGGGAAAACAATGCACCGGTGCCGCCGCCGGCGACGCGAATCGGGCCGGTCTGGTCCAAAGAGAGCGGATCGATGGCCAGCAGCTCCATCAGCCGATCGCCATAGCGCAGGCGTGAACTCAAGGCCGGCAGCATCAGCGGTGCGCCGCGCTCGGTGGCCAGGGCGGTGAACACGGCCTCGTCCAGCGGGCCGGAGGGGTCGATGATGCGCACCGTGTCGACGCCGCTCAAGGAGTCCGTCGCGCTGTCCAGCGCATCCATCAGCACCTCGCGCATCAGCGCCACGCCGGTAACCACGGCAACACCGGCGGCAATGCCGATCAGGGCCAGGATGAGCTGGCCGGGGTGGCGGTAGAAAAAGCGCCGCGAGGATTCCAGCAGCAGGCGCATCAGGACTCGCTCAGGCGTCCGTGCCGCAGGTGCAGGGTGCGGTCGCACAAGGCCGCCGCCTCGTCGTTGTGGGTGACCATCAGCAACGTGACATTCTGCTGGCGTGTGACCCGGTCGAACAGCTTCAGTACGCTGTCGGCGGTGTTCTGGTCCAGGCTGCCGGTCGGTTCATCGGCCAACAGCAGGGCGGGTCGATGGACCAGGGCGCGGGCAATGGCCACGCGCTGTTTTTCGCCGCCCGAGAGCTTTTCCGGCAGGCGCTCGAGCAGGGCGCTGATGCCCAGCTCGTCGGTCAGCTCGCCGATGCGGTCGGTCTCATGGCTCAAGCCGTTGAGCCACAGTGGCAGTTCAATGTTTTCGCGCACGGTCAGGCTGTCGATCAGATTGAAGTCCTGAAAGACCAGGCCGATGTAGCGCGCGCGAAAGCGACTGCGCTCAGGCTCGCGCAGCGTGGACAGGGTTTTGCCGTCGATCAACACCTCGCCGGCATCAGGCGTGTCCATACCGGCGGCCAGATGCAATAGCGTGGTTTTGCCGGAGCCCGAGGCGCCCATCACGGCCACACGCTCGCCGGGGTGCAGGTCGAGGTTGAGGTCTTCGAGCACCTGGACATCATGCGCGCTGCCGAAAGTGCGTTGCAGCCCGCGGATACTCAATACTGATTCACTCATTGATACTGACTCCAAAGCCAACCAGTCCGCCGCTCAGCAGCAAGACAATCGCGACGATGCTGACGGTCATCCGCAGGCGCCCATACCAGCCCGGCATGGCGTGACCATGCCAGGATTTTTCCAGCAGCAAATGAGCGGCAAAAAGCAGCCCCAGCCAGATTGCCGCGACCTGGACGGGGACCAAAACGGCCGGCCAGGCGGCCAGAACCAGG
This sequence comes from Wenzhouxiangella sp., assembly GCA_007135355.1. GTDB lineage: Bacteria > Pseudomonadota > Gammaproteobacteria > Xanthomonadales > Wenzhouxiangellaceae > Wenzhouxiangella. The sequence goes on along the minus strand of SLJA01000056.1, from coordinate 10,165 downwards.
GCGTTGCTGGCGATCAACGGGGTGGGGCGGGTGCGCTCGCTTAGCAGATGCTGAGCCCAGAGCGTACCGGCCATGAAGGACAAAATCAGGGCGCCATAGGCGATCAGCAACAGTCCCAGCCATTCCGGCGCGTCCAGCACCGCCACCACGGCCAGCGCGATAAACGGAATCAGACCGCTGAAGGTCAGTACTCGAGTTGTCGTGATGGCTGTCTGGTCCACTTCAATATGCGCTTCTGATGCCCACTCTACGCTCAGTGTATCGATGCCGCTACACGGAGAAATCAAATTTCACCGTCGTGATACCCACAAAAAAGGCCCCGACCGGGAGCCGTGGTCGGGGCCTTGCGTGTATCCGGAACGGAGGGAGGGAGTCAGGGCCTTGGAGGGACCGCTCCGAACACGTAACCAGTATCTGCCCAGGCGGTGAAACCACCGTGAACAGGATCTGTGGAACTTTCCAAGCTCAATCAGTCTTATGAATGTAACGCCCCGGCGAGCTGAAAAGACCGTTTTGAGACTTGGATTTACAGTGCGGCTGTGGTAGCATTACAACTACCTTGGCAAAACCACCACGGTTGGGCAAGGTCGCAGGGCGCGAAGCGAGGTACATCACTCCGACATTATTACCCCTCCTCTTGTGGAGGGGTTTTTTTATGCGCGCGCCCTGGAGTGGGCAGGGTGGTGATTTCGATCGAGTTTTTTTACGATGCGGCAGCAAGGCTCGTCTGCGGCTACACTGCAGTGAGGTGGACTGCAAGCATTCGGTGATGTCGCAAAAAAACAACAAATCAGGTATTCGCGCGCTTCTGGATCGTGATCCGGAGCGCCGGTCAATATTCGCGCTGACCGACGCCCAGTGGCGGCTGGAATACGCCTACACGCCAATGACGCCCGAATGTCGGTCCTCGTTGTTCGATCAGCTGCGGGCGTCGAATCTGGCCGAACGGGTCGCGGCACTTTTTGCTGGGGATTGCGTCAATCCAACCGAGGCGCAACCGGCCAAGCACATGCTGCTGCGCGCCGCGCAGCCGGATCAGGAAGTCAGCGCCCAGCGCGCGGCTTTTCTCGACGTCGCCGAGACACTGCACCAGGGCGATTCGGTGCGCGATGTGCTGCATATTGGCATTGGCGGCTCGGATCTGGGGCCGCGACTGGTCGCCGACGCGATCGGGTCGGATTCGGTGCGGTTGCGCGTGCATTGGCTGTCGACCCTGGATGGGCGACGCTTCGAGCGTCTCACGCGACAGCTGGATCCGCGGCACACCGCTGTTGTGGTGGCATCCAAGTCATTTACCACGGAAGAAACCCTGACCCAGGCCAAGGCGGCCAGGGAATGGCTGGGCACGGGGTTTTCAGCTCGGGCCTGGGCCTGCACCGCGCAACAGCAGCGGGCGGTGGAGTTCGGCATTCCCGGCGAGCACGTTCTGGCCTTCCCACAATGGACCGGAGGTCGCTTCTCTCTATGGTCGTCTATTGGCGTCAGCGCCGCCGCGGCAATCGGCAGACCGGCCTTCGAGCGTTTGCTGGCCGGCGCCCGTGCCGCGGATGATGCGTTTCGCCAGGCCCCCGACGAGCATCGCCTGGCTGTGCTCTTGGCTTTGCTGATGCACTATCTCCGCCGCCGGCTTGACTTGCCAAGCCTGGGCTTTATCAGCTACGAGCCGCGGCTTGCCTTGCTGGGTGATTATCTCCAGCAGCTGATCATGGAGAGCCTGGGCAAAGGGGTCGACCTTGAGGGCCAGCCTCTGGCCGCGCCGACCTCACCCCTGATCTTCGGCGGCCGCGGTACCGACTTGCAACATTCCATCTTCCAGGCCTTGCACCAGGGTCCTGATACCCACCCGCTGGTGTTGGTCGGCACGCTGCAGGATGATCATGCTTATCCTGACTGGCATCGGCGCCAGCTGGCTCATCTGTTGGCCCAGGCCCAGGCGTTTGCCTGCGGTCGTCGCGATGCACCAGCGCATCAGCAACTGCCGGGAGATCGTCCGGTCAGTCTGTTGCTCGCCGAACGCCTGACGCCGGAATCGCTGGGTTATCTGCTGGCCAGCTTCGAGCATGCGGTGTTCGTGCTGTCGGTCTTGTGGCGTATCAATCCATTTGACCAGTGGGGTGTGGAAGAGGGCAAACGCCTCGCTCAGCGCATCTACCCAAAACTGCGATCGGAGCCGCTGACCCTGCAGGGCTTGAGCGCGCTCGCCCAGGACGATCAGGGCATGTGACCCACGGCCAGCACGCGTTTGCCGTGGCGGTGTTGCTCATAGCCGTCGGCCGGCGGTGCGACCAGACCCACATCGACGAAACCCACCTTGCGCATGATCCACAGCAAGGTCTCCGCGCTGGGTGCCAAGCAGATGCCCTCCGTGCTGGCCTCGTTGCCATGGGTTTCCTCGGTCTCGTCAATGACCGTGAAACAGCCTTGGATGGGACGGACGAACTCGTAACTGCCCCAGTCGAGCATGCCCGATAGATGTGGACCCACCTGGGTTTCGATCAGGCACAGCCGTTTGCAGTACGCGTGCGCGGTGCGAATCGCGGCCACCGGGTTTTCCAGGTGATACAGCAGGCCCAGCATCAGCACCACATCGGCCGGTTCGATATCGGTGCCACCAATGTGCTCGATGTCGGACTGCACGAAACGCACCTGCCCGGCGCCCACCGCCTCGGCCATCAGGCGCGCATCGGCGATGTGGCTGGCGCGAGGTTCCAGCCCAGTGACCGGCGCAAAGCCCAGGGCGGCGGCCTGCAGACTGAACCAGCCCTGGTGCGAGGCCAGGTCCAGCACGCTGAATTGTTCCGGCTGAGCGCGCAGCGGTTCAAGCGCCTGCTGCATCATACGCAGTCGAGTGTCGTGCACCTGCTCGGCCGACTCCGGCAGATAGGACCGGGTCGTACTGCCATCCGGTAGTTCAAAGCGATAAAACCAGTCGCGCTGATCAATGGCTTGTTTGAGTTTGGGGTCCACGCTCAGGCTCTGTCCAGGTTGATTTTCCGCGGAGCGACCGATGGGCAATGCTCAAGGCAGGGTCGAGATCGGAATGGTGATGATCGGCAGGCCCAAAGCATCGGTACGGCGTCTTACCTGAACGATCTCGCCGCGTTGTTCCACACCCTGGGCACCCAGGTAGTAGTACATCTCCACGACGCCATGGAACTGTTCCAGCGTGATCAAGTTGATGCGCGTGCTCTCATCAACGCCCGGCACAAAGCCCAGCGGCAAATAAAACCCGAGCAGGCCCTGGTCGGTGCCGATGGAGGTATAGAACAGGCGCAACACCTGGTCGCTCTCCTCAAGGCCATCGACCATCTGGATGCCGAAGCGATGCTGCAACTCGACCGCCATGCGCGCATCGGCATAGGCCTGTAGCGTGGGGTCGACGAGCCCGTGCGAGACCAGTCGCACGCGCTGACCGCGCAGCGGCGCAAAATCGTCTTCCGGCAGGTTGCGGGCCAGTTCGTCGACGGCATAGCTGACCAGGCGTTGCGCCGTCGAGCCGACCAGCGAATCCTGTACCTGACGCGATCCGCAGGCGGTGATGCTCAGCGTCAGCAACAGCAGCATAGTCAGGCGCAGCAGCAGCGGGCGTCTCTGGCCGGCAGTAGGGAGCGAGTCGGGCATGGCATTACACTCGAGAAAAACCGGGGGAAAGCGTAACAGACCGCGGAGTGCGAATCAGAAGCTTTTGAAGCGCTTCAGGCTCCAGCCGTTTACACTTGGCAGCTTGCATGCAGGCTGCTTATTTCGAGCGACATGACGGATCTTTCAGCAGATATCTACCAACCGGCCGAACTGGAGCCGGCCATCCAGCAGCAATGGGAGCGTGATCGGGCCTACCGGGCCGAACGCGGCGGTGGCGAGCGCTACTACTGCCTGAGCATGTTCCCCTATCCCTCGGGCAAGCTGCACATGGGGCATATGCGCAACTACACGATCTGTGACGTGATGTCGCGTTACCAGATCATGCAGGGGCGTCAGGTGCTGCAGCCGATGGGCTGGGACGCCTTTGGCCTGCCGGCCGAAAACGCCGCCATGGCCAACGGCGTGCCGCCAGCCGAATGGACGCGGGCCAATATCCGCCACATGCGCGGCCAGCTGAAAAGCTTGGGCTTCGCCATCGACTGGGAGCGCGAACTGGCCACCTGCGATCCCGAGTACTACCGCTGGAACCAGTGGTTTTTCCTGAAATTGCTCGAGCGCGGCATTGCTTATCAGAAAACCGGTACGGTCAATTGGGATCCGGTCGATCAGACCGTGCTGGCCAACGAGCAAGTCGTCGACGGCCGCGGCTGGCGCACCGGCGCGCTGGTCGAAAAGCGCGAAATCCCGATGTATTACCTGCGCATCACCGACTACGCCCAGGAGCTGCTCGACAGTCTGGACCAGCTCGACGGCTGGCCGGACCGGGTCAAGGCCATGCAGGCCAACTGGATCGGCCGCAGCGAGGGCGCGGAGATCGATTTCGCCTGCGAAGACCAGATCATCCGCGTCTTCACCACCCGACCCGACACCCTGATGGGCGCGACTTTCATGGCCGTGGCCGCCGAACACCCGCTGGCCCGCCGCGCCGCCGAGTCGAACCCGGAGTTGGCCGCGTTCATCCGCCAGTGCCAGAAAGGCGGGGTCAGCGAAGCCGACATCGCCACCCAGGAAAAACTGGGCATGGACACGGGCCTGACAGCCGTCCACCCTCTGACGGGCCAAGCCATCCCGGTGTGGATCGCCAACTACGTGCTGATGGGCTACGGCGAGGGCGCGATCATGGCCGTGCCGGCGCACGACGAGCGCGATTTTGAATTCGCGCTGAAGTACGGTCTGCCCATCCGCCAGGTCATCAGCCTGCCGGGCGGGCAAACTTACGACGATCAGCATTGGCATGAATCTTATGCGGCCAAGGACGGCGTCCTGGTCGATTCCGGCCCCTACACCGGCCTGTCCTGTGCCGATGGCTTCGCCGCCATTGTCGGCGACCTGGAGAAAAAGTCCGCCGGCAAGGCGCGCGTGCAGTTCCGCCTGCGCGACTGGGGCATCTCGCGCCAGCGCTACTGGGGCTGCCCGATTCCCATCATCCACTGCGACGACTGTGGCGCGGTGCCGGTGCCGGAAGAAGACCTGCCGGTGGTGCTGCCCGAGGATCTGGTGCCGGACGGCGCCGGCAACCCGCTCAAGCGCTGCGAGACATTCCTGAATGTGCCCTGTCCGAAATGCGGCAAGCCGGCCCGTAGAGAAACCGACACCATGGACACCTTTGTCGACTCGTCCTGGTATTTCCTGCGCTACACCGGACCGGACAATGACAAGTCCATGGTCGATGGCCGCGCGGCCGACTGGATGCCGGTGGATCAGTACATCGGCGGCATCGAGCACGCCATCCTGCACTTGCTGTATGCGCGTTTCTGGACCAAGTTGATGCGCGACGAGGGACTGGTCAAGATTGACGAACCGTTCCGTCGCCTGCTCACCCAGGGCATGGTGCTGGCCGAAACCTATTACCGCGAGGATGCCAGCGGTCGTCGGACCTGGTTCAACCCGGCCGAGGTCGAGGTGCAGCGTGACGCCAAGGGCGGGGTGGCTTCGGCGGTGCTGATGGCCGACGGCCGGCCGGTCACACCGGGCGGCGTGGAAAAAATGGCCAAGTCCAAGAACAACGGCGTCGATCCACAGGCGCTGGTCGAGCAGTATGGCGCGGATACCGTGCGCCTGTTTTCCATGTTCGCCGCCCCGCCCGAGCAGTCACTGGAGTGGTCCGAGGCCGGGGTCGAGGGCGGCTGGCGCTTTCTCAAGCGCTTCTGGAGCGGCCTGCAACGGCACGTCGCGGCTGGTTTGCCGTCCACAGCGGTCGATCGGGGCGCGCTCGATTCCCGTGGCCTGGAGCTGCGCCGCGTCCTGCATGAAACCATCACCAAGGTCGGCGACGATTTTGGTCGCCGCCTGACTTTCAACACGGCTATTGCCGCCATCATGGAGTGCTGTAATCACCTCGGGCGTTTCGAGGCGCGCAGCGACAATGACCGCGCCCTCATCCAGGAATGCTGGAGCGCACTGGTGCGCCTGATTGCGCCGGTGACCCCGCACATCGCCGAGGCCTTGTGGCAGCGTTTGGGCGGCGAGGTTTCGGTGTTCGAGGCCGGCTGGCCCGAGGTCGACAAATCCGCCCTGGTCCGCCAAAAAGTCACCGTGGTCGTGCAAGTCAACGGAAAGGTTCGTGGCCGCATCGAAGTTGCGCCCGGGGCGCCGCGGGCCGAAGTCGAGAAGCTGGCGCAGGCCGATGCCAATGTGGCTCGCTACATCGCCGAGGCGACGGTGCGCAAAATCATTGTTGTTCCCAACAAGCTGGTCAACATCGTGGTCGGTACATGAGCCGACGCAGTCTGCCCCTGCTGCTGCTGCTGGCGGTCTTGAGCGGATGCGGCTTCCAGTTGCGCGGTGATGCCCGATTGCCGGACGCCATGACGCAGACCTGGCTGGCGGTTCCTGACCGCAACAGCAGTTTTGCTCGCGAGTTGACCTTGCGCCTGCAAGCCGGCGGCGTCGAGGTGCTTGAAGAACCGCAAGAGGGCAGTTCGACGTTACGCATCCATTCAGAGCGCCTGCGCTCCCAGCCCTTGACCATTTCCGGCCAGGCTCGAGTCAGGGAATTCCTGCTCGTTTTTGATCTGGATTTCGAATTGCTGGACCCGTCCGGCGAGCCGCTGATTGGTCGTGAAACCCTGCGCTTGACTCGCGAGTACAGTTTTGACGAGCAGGCCATCCTGGCCGCCACCCGCGAAGAAGAGTTTCTGCGCGCCGAGCTGCGCCGAGCCATGGCCGCAAGCCTCATGCGCCGATTGGAAGCGGTGCCATCGCAATGAAACTGTACCCGGATCGCCTGGAGCAACGTCTGGCGCGTGGTTTGGATAAGACCTATCTGATTGCAGGGCCGGAACATCTGCTGGTCGAGGAGGCCAGTGACGCAGTCCGGCGCGCGGCGCGCGACGCGGGCGTTGCGGAACGTGTGGTGTTTGAGGTTGACGGACGCTTCGACTGGCAGCAACTCGGGGCCGCGACCGAGAACCTGTCCTTGTTTGCCAGCCAAAGATTGATTGAGTTGCGCATGCCCTCGGGCAAACCCGGCCGTGAGGGAGGCGCGGCGCTGCGGGCCTGGGTCGAGCGCGGCTCGGACGATATCCTGCTGGTCAAATGCAATGCCTGGGACCTGACCCAGGAAAAAAGCGCCTGGGCCAAGGCGCTGGAGCAGGCCGGAGTTTACCTGCCGTGCTGGACCATCAAGCCACACCAGCTGCCGGAGTGGATCGAACGTCGCCTGGCCACCCGTGGTGTGCGTACCGACAGCGCCGCCAGCCGCTTCCTGGCCGAGCGGCTGGAGGGGAATTTGCTGGCCGCCGCGCAAGAGATCGAACGCCTTGCCTTGTTGTACCCGCGCGGTGCCTTGCTGGGCCTGGACGAAGTGCGAGCGGCCGTGGCCGACAGCGCCCGCTTCGACAGTTTTCGCCTGGTCGAGTTGGTGTTGAGTGCAAAAGCCGGTGCGGCACTGCGCTGCATTCGCGGACTGCGCGACGCCGATACGGCCATGCCGATGATTATTTCCGCGCTGGCGCGCGAGCTGCAGCTGGTGCTTGGTTTCCAGGTTCGTATTCGGCGCATGAGCAAAGCAGCCGCATTTGCCGAGCTCGAGGTTTGGCGCTCGCGCCAGGCTGCCGTCGAGCGGGCCGCCGGGCAGTGGTCGACGCATGTCGTGCGGTCCGCGCTGGCCGAACTCGCCAATCTGGATCGCATGGCCAAATCCAATGATCGGCATGAATTCTGGGTGGCCCTGGAGCGTCTGTGCGTGCGGCTGGCGGCGGGGCCTGGAGCGCGTCATGTCGCCTAGAAAGACCCGCATTCGCAACCGCGCGGTGGCCATTTTCGGCGGCACCTTCGACCCCGTTCACTACGGCCATCTGCGCGCCGCTGCCGAGATTGCAGAACGTCTCAAGGTGAGCAATTTTCGACTGGTGCCGGCCGGCCGGCCGCCGCATCGGAAGGCGACCTGGGCCGACCCGTTTCACCGTCTGGCCATGCTGGAGCTGGCCGTGGCGCCTTATTCGGACCTTCATGTCGACGAGCGCGAGATTCGTCGCGACGGTCCGTCGTTCATGGTCGAGACCCTGCACAGCGTTCGGGCCGAGGTCGGTGACGTGCCCTTGCTGCTGTGCGTGGGTCAGGATGCCGCCAACCAGCTGGATCAATGGCATTGCTGGCGAGAGCTTCCGCGGCTGGCGCACCTGGTGGTCATGACCCGGCCGCGCAGTGAGCCGCATTATCCGGCGTCGCTGGCCGAGGTGCTGGAAAAGCGCCGGGTAAGCCGCGCGCGCGACCTGATGCGCTCCCCGGCGGGCCTGGTTTGTCATGTCGAGGTGACCCAGCTGGCCATCTCGTCGACTGACATTCGCCGTCAGCTGGCACGCGGCTGGGACCCACGTTTCCTGCTGCCGGGGACGGTGCTGGCCTACATTCGCAAACACGGTCTTTACGGCACGGGTGAAACGAGCCCGGCAAACGGTTAAACTTTGCCCATCTACCGACCTTCGAGCCCAAGCGAGCCGACTTGACTTCAAACACCGCACCCGAATCCCGCCAATTACTCGAACTGGCTATTGCCGTCCTGGATGACGCCAAAGGCGACAACATCCAGGTCATCGACCTCACCGACCGTTCCAGCTTCGCCGACTACATGATCGTGGTCAGCGGTCATTCCACGCGCCAGGTCAAGGCCATGGCCGACCGCCTGGTTCAGCGCGCCAAGGCAGCGGGGTTTAGTCCCCTGGGGGTGGAGGGTGATCGCGAGGCAGAGTGGGTGCTGGTCGATCTGGCCGACATCGTCGTCCACGTGATGCTGCCGCAGACCCGGGCCTTCTACAACCTGGAAAAGCTGTGGTCGACACCGCCGGCCTCACGCTCGACCAGCGCTCAGGCCTGAACGTTTTTAAAAGCAAAAGCCTCACGCAGAGGCGCGGAGCCGCTGAGGCCGCAGAGGAAAAAGGGCTTATCAGGGCTGCCCATTAGCCCTGTTGAGGCAGAAACCCAGCTTTTTACTCAATTTTTCTCTGCGCGCTCAGCGGCTCCGCGCCTCTGCGTTATGCTCAAAAGCACCGATTTCTGCTAACGCCACTGTCCAACAATCCGCTATGAAACTGATCGTTGCCGCCGTGGGTCATCGCATGCCGGACTGGGTCAGCGCCGGCTGGGGCGAGTACGCACGGCGATTGCCGCCCCATCTGAACCTGGAGTTGTCCGAGGTTCAGCCCGCCGGTCGCCAGGGCGCCGGCCGAGGCGCCGCGCTGGAGGCTGAGCGCTTGCGGACTCGTCTTCCGCCGCGCAGTGTTTGTGTCGCCATGCACGGCTCCGAGCGTGCCTGGTCGACAGAACGCCTGGCCGAGCAGCTGGCCGGCTGGCAGCAGGACGGTGATCCGGTTTGTTTCCTGATTGGCGGCGCCGACGGGCTGGCGCCGGATTTGCTGGCCGACTGTTCTTTCCGCTGGTCGCTGGGCCCCGCGGTCTACCCGCACATGCTGGTTCGCATCATCGTGGCCGAGCAACTGTATCGGGCCTGGACCATACTCAGTGGGCACCCCTATCATCGTGGATGAATATCGACTGGTTCTGGCCTCGGCTTCTCCTCGGCGACGGGAGTTGCTGCAACAGTGCGGTTGCCCGTTCATGGTCCGGGCTGCCAGTATCGACGAGCGGGTGCATGGCGGTGAGGCGGCGCGCGACTACGTTCAGCGCGTGGCGGAAGCCAAAGCGCTGACCGTCCAGCGCAGCCTGCCTGATCACTGGGTACTGGGAGCCGACACGGCGGTTGTGCTGGACGATCGCATTCTCGGCAAGCCGGGCTCCGAGCAGGAGGCACGAACCATGCTGCATGGCTTGTCCGATCGCATGCATCAGGTCTTTTCGGCCGTGGTCCTGATTGGTCCCGGTGGCCGACGTCTGGGTCGAGTGAGCGTAACCGAGGTCGAATTCGGCGCGCTGCCCCAGACCTGGATCGACCGTTACGCCAAGTCCGGCGACGGTCGCGACAAGGCCGGCGCCTACGGCATCCAGAACGAGGCCGGCCTGTGGATTCGCCATATCAGCGGAAGTTACAGTGGCGTGGTCGGCTTGCCACTGTATGAAACCGCGG
>SLJA01000238.1 GCA_007135355.1 Wenzhouxiangella sp. | reverse complement strand
GTATGTGGCCGTAGGTCGGGGTTCCATCCCCGACGGGCGATGGTGGGTGTGTCGGGGGGTTCTGGGCGGCCGATGGATCGCGCATCGGCCACGGAGGCCGGGTTGGGGTTTTCCGGAGGTCCGGGGATCGGCCGTCGGCCACGGAGGGCCGACGTGCGCCATTTCCGGCCCGGAACCGCAAACCGCAAACCGCAAACCGTAAACCGTAAACCGTAAACCGTAAACCGTAAACCGACTCATCCAAAATCATCCTGCAACCACCCCCGCAACTCACTCATCCGCGGCGCCGGGGCTGGATAGTCAGGAATCAAGCCGTCGATAAAGCCGCGCTGCCGAAACGGCTCAACCAGGTCCGGGTTGCGCGAAATGATGTGCACCGGCACCGCACCGCTGGCCTCGTGCCCGGTAATCACCGCGGCCGGTTGGTGATCGCCCAGCAGGATCAGCAGCGTGTCGTCATCCAGAAAGCGCGCCGCCCACTCCAGGCTGACATGCATGGAATACTCCACGCTCATGGCGAAATGATCGCGGACCCGCTCCATGTCCTGCCACAGCACCTGCGGCGGGTCGCCGTGGTCGCGCCAGCGCTCGAAGATCTGCCCGTCGCCGATGGCGTCCCAGTCCTCTTCGACCTCGAGTATCGGCGTCCACGGCGCGTGCGAGCTGATCAGGGCGATCTGGGCAAACAGCGGCCGCGACGCGTTGGGACGCAGCGTTCTTTGAAAGCGGTCCAGCGTGAACTGATCCGGCATGGTCACCCAGTTCAGTGGCGGGCCGGCATAGCCCAGGTCGCGCGCGGCGTAAATTCGATCCCAGCCGTGCTGGCGTCCCTCCGGCCAGGGCATGGTGATGGCCGGCATGACGGCCATGGTGGTGTGGCCGGTAGCGCTGAAATCGTCGATCAGACTGTTGCGATACGAATCCAGCAGCAGCCGATACCAAAGCTGGTTGTCGATCCAGCGCCCGCTCAAGGTCGTGGCATGGGCCAGCCACGACTGACCGCCGCGGATTGGTGCCTCCAGCAGGCCAGTAGCCATGACCAAGCCGGCTTCCCGCAGTCGGGTTTCCTGGCGCTCCAGAGTAGGAATCACGATGTCACGAAAGCGGTCCAACTCCAGTACCGTGGCGCCGTAGGACTCGACGAAAACCAGCAGAACATCCGTATCCGCCAAGGCCGACAGCGGCGTCGCCGGTCGTGGCGTGGCAGGAGCCGCCGCGACGAACGCCCTGTGTGCTTCATGGGTGCTGCGAAGCTGATCGAGCTGAAAGCTCAAGGTGTCCCAGGCCGGTGTACGCGCCCCCGGCAGGATGCGTTGATTCTGGATTTCCAGAACCCCCAGCACCAGTGCCGCCAGACCAACGATTGTCGCCACGTCGCGGGTCACGCGATCCCGCGCGCGCCCTGGTCTCAAGGCCCAACCCGTAATTAGGAATACCAGCACCAACAAGGCGCCGGTGCCGAAAAAGATGCCGATGGCGGCCATGCGGCCGAGATTGCCGTCAAGCAAATGAAAGCTGGCGCTCAACAGGTTGATGTCGAAATACAGATTCAAGGGACGGCTGAGTACCTGGTGGGTCGCACCGTCGCCGAAGCCGAGCACCACTGCAGCGACCAGCAGCGCTGTGATCAGCCAGCGCAAGGCCCGGCTGACCGATCGGTCTGGCGCTACAGCGAACAGCATGACCAGCAGCCAGGCTTCCCAGGCCAGCCAGCGCGAGCCGCCGTCCAATCCGAAGCGCAGCCAGAGCGGTGCGACCAGCAGCAGGTTAATTAACAGGCCCCACAGCAGCAGGTCGCGTAGGACTACCAGTGGCGTCCGGGTGAGGGTGGGTTTCACGGCTTTGACGGAACATACTCGGGATGAGACACGGCTATCGTGGCACACACTCGTCCCCTCTCGGCGTGAAGCAGCGGGCGTCTGGCCTGACCGTTTTGCTGCTATTGCTGGCTTTGCCCGGCTGCGTGGCGGCCATGGATCTGGCCATGTTGGCCGAGCGGGCGCAGGCCCTGGCGGATCAAGACTGGCAGGCGCCACCGGCGGCTGATCCCGCCCTGGCGGGCCTGAGCTACGATGAGTATCGTGCGATCCGCTTCGACGCAAAACGAGCGCTGTGGGCCGACCAGAGCGGCTTTCGTGTGCAGTTTTTTCACCCGGGATTCCTGTTCAATGAGCCGGTGCAGCTGCACGAGCTGGATGGAGACACGGTCCGCGGCATGCCGTTCAATCCGGATCGTTTTCGCTTTGACCCCCCGCTGGGCGGACCGCCGGTGCTTGCCTCGGAGGCTCTGGGCTATGCAGGTTTCCGCGTGCACTACCCGATCAACCGGCCCGATTTGCACGATGAGTTTCTGGTCTTTCTCGGCGCATCGTATTTCCGTCTGATCGGGCAGGGGCAGGTCTATGGCCTGTCGGCGCGCGGCCTGGCGCTGGACAGCGGCGGCGCCGGGCCGGAGGAGTTTCCGGTGTTTCGTGAATTCTGGCTGCAACGTCCGGCGCCGGGGGACCCGCTGCGCATTTTGGCCTTGCTTGACAGTCCGGCGGTAACCGGGGCCTTCGAGTTCAAGATCGAACCCGGCGATCCCTCGTCCATGCTGATCGATTCCCGGCTGTTCGCCCGCCGCGATCTGGTCCGCCCCGGTATCGCGCCGCTGACCAGCATGTTCACCCATGGCGAAACCGGCCCGGCCCTGGTCGATGATTTTCGCCCGCGTGTACATGATTCGGACGGCCTGCTGGTGCTGAGCAGCCGTGACGAGGCACAGTGGCGGCCGCTGGCCAACCGAGGCCAGGTGCGCCTAAGCGTATTTCCGGATGACGCCCCGCCAACCGGGTTCGGGCTGCTGCAGCGGCGCCGCGACTTTGCCGATTTTCAGGATCTGGAAGCGCGTTATGACTTGCGTCCCGGCAAGTGGGTCGAGCCACTGGATGGTGACTGGGGAGCGGGGCAGGTCGAACTGGTCGAAATTCCGACCGCCGATGAAACCTTCGACAACATCGTTGCCTTCTGGGTGCCGGAGCGGCCCATCCTGGCCGGTGAGTCGCGGCAGTTCCGCTACCGGCTGACTACCGTCAGCCGCAAGCCGCCGACAGACAACCTGGCTCGTGTCCTGGCCACCCGCACCGGCCGCGCGGGTATTCCCGGTGAGCCCAGGTGGCGTAAGCGGCACCAGCGTCGCTTTGTGGTGGACTTCCATGGGCCGGGCTTGAGCGACATTGATGAAGTCGAGTTAAGCGCCGAGACTCGCGGTGGTGAACTGCTGGAAGCGCGCCTGGAGCGCATGCCGCGGGATTTGACCATCCGCGCTGTCATCGGGCTGGCCCCGGACGCCGAGGGCGGGCCGTCCGACTTGCGCGTTTTTCTGCACGCGGAAGGGCGGGCGTTGTCGGAGGTATGGACTTTTGTCTGGTATCCGGATGAACTCGATCGCCAACTTTGACCGGCGCCGCCGGCTATTCCTGGGGCTGGTGCTTTCCACCGGTCTGGCCGGCCTGCTGCTGCTGATTCTCGCGCTGTCGGCGAGCGGTGTGAGCCTGTTGGCCAGTCTTCCGCTGACCTTGCTGTTTGCGCTGACCTTTACCTGGATCGCCGTGGCCTTCTGGCACGCGGTGATTGGCTTTGTGCTCAGGTTGAGCGGGCGTGATCCGTACAGCCTGCAACGCTTGCCCTCAACGGATTGCCCGGCTCAGCCGCTGGCCCCGCACCGCACTGCGCTGGTCATGCCGATCTACAACGAGGATCCCGTGGCGGTGCGCGCCGCCCTGACGGCAACAGCTCGCTCGCTGCTGGCCGCGGGGCCGGCCGATGGCTTCGAGATCTTCGTCCTCAGCGATACCCGCGATGCCGGCATCCTGGCCGCCGAGCAGGCCGCCGTGGCCGGTTTGCAGCGCGAACTGGGCCAGCGCCTGCCGCTGCACTACCGGCATCGAGCGGACAACGGCGGGCGCAAGGCCGGCAATCTGGCCGATTTCTGC
>SLJA01000336.1 GCA_007135355.1 Wenzhouxiangella sp. | reverse complement strand
TTCTGCGTGGTGCCCTACACCCGTGGCGAAGAAGTCAGTCGGCCGCTGGACGACGTGATTGCCGAGGTGGCTGAATTGGCCGACCAGGGCGTGTGCGAGATCAACCTGCTGGGTCAGAATGTGAATGCCTATCGCGGCCCCATGCACGGGGGCGGGACGGCCGACCTGGCCCTGCTGATCCGCTATGTGGCCCATATTGAGGGCGTTGAGCGCATCCGCTTCACCACCTCGCATCCGGTTGAATTTTCCGAAAGCCTGATCGAGGCTTTTGCCGACGTGCCCAAGCTGGCCAACTATCTGCATTTGCCGGTGCAGTCCGGCTCGGACCGCATCCTGAGCCTGATGAAGCGCGGTCATACCCGCCTGGAGTACAAGCAGAAAATCCGTCGCTTGCGCGAGGTGCGGCCGGACATCGCCCTGTCGTCGGATTTTATTGTCGGCTTCCCCGGCGAAACCGAACATGATTTCCAGCAGACCCTGGCGCTGGTGCGCGAACTTGATTTCGACCAGAGTTTCAGCTTCATTTATTCGTCGCGCCCCGGCACCCCGGCTGCCTCGTTTCCCGACAACGTGTCGCTGGAAGAGAAAAAGCAGCGGCTCAAGCGCCTGCAGGACCAGCTCAATTTGCAGGCCCGGCGTTTGTCCGAGCAAATGGTCGGCAATACCCAGCGCGTGGTCGTCGAAGGCGCCAGCAAGAAAGATGCCCAGGAGCTGGCCGGGCGGACCGAAAACAACCGTGTGGTGAATTTCCCGGGGCCACCCGAGCTGATTGGCCGCATGGTCGATGTGCACATTACCGGCGCCCTGGCCAACTCGCTGCGCGGGCGCCTGGCGTCGTCGAGTACCGCGGCGGCCTGATGACTACGATCCCCGATGCCGCGGCGGCAATTACCCTGGAGCTGGAACCTTCGGACAACGAGCGCCTGGCCAACCTGTGTGGCCAGCTCGACGATCACCTGCGTCTGATTGAAAAACGCCTGGGCATCAGCATTGCCGCGCGCGGCAATCTGTTCAGCCTGGAGGGCGATGTCGATGCCATTCAGGCCGGCCGGCGTGTGTTGCGCAAGCTGTATCGCCAGGCCGAGCGCGAAATCCTGACCCCGGCGCTGGTCAACCTGCAGCTGCAGCAGGCCGGACTGGATGAGGATGAAAGCGCCGCCGAGGTCAGTATCCAGACCCGGCGCGGCCTGATTCGCGGTCGTGGCCCGAATCAGAAACGCTATCTGGAGCGGATTGCCTCGCACGATATCAATTTCGGTGTCGGCCCGGCCGGCACCGGCAAGACCTTCCTGGCGGTGGCCTGCGCGGTCGACGCGCTGGAAAAAGACCGCGTGCAGCGGATCGTGCTGGTGCGCCCGGCGGTCGAGGCTGGTGAGCGTCTGGGTTTTCTGCCCGGCGACCTGGCCCAGAAAGTCGACCCCTACCTGCGGCCACTCTACGATGCGCTCTACGAGATGCTGGGCTTCGAGCGCGCCGCCCGGCTGACCGAGCGCAATGTGATCGAAGTGGCGCCGCTGGCCTACATGCGCGGACGCACGCTCAACGATGCCTTCGTCATTCTCGACGAGGCGCAGAACACCACCTCGGAGCAGATGAAAATGTTCCTGACCCGAATCGGCTTCGGCTCCAGGGCGGTGATCACCGGCGATCTGACCCAGATCGACCTGCCGCCCAAAGTTTCTTCGGGTCTGCGCCAGGCGGTCAGCCTGCTTAAAGAAGTTGAGGGTATCAGTCAGACCTTTTTCGACGCCCGCGACGTGGTGCGTCACCCGATCGTGCGGCGGATTGTCGAGGCCTACGAGGCGGCCGACGCCGCAGCAGGGAAAACAGAGTGATGGAGTTGGAAATTCAGCGCGAGATCAATGATCCGTCGGTTCCGGATGATGCGCGCATCGAGTCCTGGATACGGCAGACGCTGGGCGATGACATGGCGGTCATCCTTAACATCCGTATTGTTGACCTGGCCGAAGGCTGGGCTCTGAATCGGGAGTGGCGCGGCAAGGACTACGCTACCAATGTGCTCAGCTTTCCCGCTGAGGTGCCGCCGCTGGATGGCGTGCGTGTGCTGGGTGATGTGGTACTGTGCGCTCCGGTCATCGTCCGCGAGGCGGTCGAGCAGGGTAAATCACTCGAGGCGCACTGGGCGCATCTGGTTATTCACGGGGTCTTGCATCTGCTAGGCTTTGACCATACTGATGGTGCGGGGGCGGCACGCATGGAAACTCGTGAAACGCAGCTGCTGACCGGCCTCGGTTTTCCCAACCCATACGAAGTCCGTGATGAATGTTGAAACAAGCTGCTCGGTTGCCCACTTGATGAGGGCAAGGAAGGGTCCCCGGGCATGAGCGACGAAGGATCTGGCAGTAACGGCCCCAGTTCGCGCAGCTGGCTGGAAAAACTGGGTCGAGCGTTCGGTGGCGAGCCCAAGAGTCGCGACGATCTGGTTGAACTGTTGCGCGACGTCGCCGACCAGGGTCTGATCGATGCCGATACGCTGGCCATGCTGGAGGGTGCTTTGGAGGTCGACGAGCTGCAGGTACGCGATGTCATGGTGCCGCGCTCGCACATGGTGGTGATCAGCGAAAACGCTTCTATGGCCGAGATCCTGCCGGTCATTACCGAGTCCGGCCACTCACGCTTTCCGGTGGTGGGCGAGGACCGTGACGAAGTGCGCGGCATTCTCCTGGCCAAGGATCTTCTGCAGTCATTTGCCAACGACGGCGAGCTGGTTTTGAGCGAACGGATCCGGCCGGCGGTGATCATTCCCGAATCGAAGCGCCTTAACGTGCTGTTGCGCGAATTCAGGGTCAGCAAGAACCACATGGCCATTGTGGTTGATGAGTATGGCGGTGTGTCCGGCCTGGTCACCATTGAGGATGTGCTTGAGGAAATCGTCGGTGATATCGACGATGAACATGATGCCGATGCCATCCGCGACATCGAGCGCGAGCAGGAGGGCGTTTACCGCGTTCAGGCCCTGACCGCAATAGATGATTTCAACGACGCACTGGGCACCGATTTCAGTGACGATGAGTACGACACCATTGGCGGCCTGGTGGTGGCCGAGTTCGGCCGCCTGCCCGAGGCCGGTGAGGCGGTGACCATCGGTGACTGGCAGTTCGAGGTGGAAAGCGCCGATGACCGGCGGTTGCATGCCATGCTGGTGCGCAGGCAGGCTTGAGAGACTCACGGTTTTTAACCGCAGCTGAACGCGGATGAACGCAGATAAATGCGTTGTGGCAGTCCCTTGACCTGAGCCATCTGCGTTCATCTGCGGTAAAAATGATCCCGACCATGCCGAAGCCGGAAAGAATGTGCAACGACCCCAGGCTTCGGCCGAATTCGCTGCCCCGGGCCTGCATCCGGCGCTGGTGGCTCGGTGTTCTGCTGCTGAGCTGCGTGCTGCTCGTCGCCGCCCCAGCCCGTGCCCAAGAGGCCTGGCTGGTCACCTACGGGCCCGGTGCGGAGGTATGGGAGCTGTTCGGTCACAATGCGTTGTGGCTGCGTGATCCTGCCACTGGTCTCGACCATACCTACAGTTTCGGTTATTTTGAAATTGATCGGCCGGGCTTTCATCTAGATTTTGCCCGCGGCATCATGCTTTACTACGGGGCGTCCAGCCCGGCAGCACGCGAATTCGAGTTTTACCGATCGCGCCAGCGCTCGATCAGCGTGCAGCGTCTCAACCTGGCGCCGGACCAGGTCCGGCACCTGCATCAGCTTCTGCACGCGGCCATCTTTCCGCACCCACAGTATTACCCCTACGACTACTTCCGCAACAATTGCTCGACCTGGCTGCGCGACCTGATCGATCAGGTGCTTGACGGCCGGCTGGAGCCGCAGCTGAAGGCCCAGCCCGCGCGGTTGAACTTTCGCGACCACACCCGCCGCATGACCTATCCGCGACCTTGGATTCATACCGGCATCATGCTGCTGATGGGCTCGAGTATCGATGCTTCGATCAGCGCCTGGGAAGAGA
>SLJA01000235.1 GCA_007135355.1 Wenzhouxiangella sp. | reverse complement strand
GAGTCCAAGCCGGAGCAGGAGTCCAAGCCGGAGCAGGATCGGGAACCTCAAGGCGATCCAGAATCTAAGGCCAAATCCTCCGCCGAGGCTGAAGCCGCGGCAGAATCCGGTGAGCGGGCCGAGGAGGAAGATGATGCAAAAGCCCGCAAAGCGGAGCCGGAATCTGAATCCGAAGAGAGGCCCGAGTCCTCCAGCAAACACCCGGAGGGTCGGGACCAGACACGGTCGCGCGAGTGAGGGCGCATCCTGCGACCCTGGCGGTGCTCTGGCCCGCTTAAACCCCTTCCGCGCGACCATTTTATGGCCGCTGTTGAGTCGATCCGACGGCCAGGCTTGGTAGAATTGGAGCCTGGGTCAAACGAAGGATGGTCATTATGTTGGAGGGAATCGCAGGTCTTGCGATTGGTCTCATGGTTGGCGCAACGCTGGTCTGGTTATGGCTGGACAGCAAGATGGGCAGCGGTGAATCAGTGGAAACCCTCAAGCGCGAAAATCAACGTTTCCGTGAAGAGGTCAACGAGCATTTCATCCAAACCGCCGAGCTGATCAACCAGCTGACCGATAGCTATAAAGCCGTCTTCGATCATTTGAGCGAGGGCGCGGAGAAGCTGGTCGATGAACAAGCGGTCCGTGAGCGTATGCCGCGGGTCAGTGACGAAGAAATCCGGCTGAAACGTCTGGGTGCGCTGCGCGATCAGGGTGCGGAGCAAGGCTGAACTCGCTTCAACATCGGGGGCCGGGGCTCGTCAATAGCCGTCCAGTCGTTTGTGTATGAGCGCAAGCTGTGGCGGCCGGCACTCCACGGTCCAGCCGAGTCGAGTGCCGATCAGTTCCAGCGTCTTGGTCCGGTAAAACACTACGTGGGTCGGATCGCGTCGGTAATGCCACTTGGCGAAGCGGTGGTCGTCGGTCTGAAATCGGGTCATCACGACCAGCCAGCCGCCGGGTCGAAGCAGAGCGTCGAGACGCTTGAATTCCGCCGCCGGATTGTGAAAGTGCTCGATGACCTCGGTGCAGGTGATGCCATCATACTGACGCTGCAACGCGCCGTGGTCCGGTTGATAAAACGGGTCGAACAAGCTGACGCGATGGCCGCGCTCGGAGAGCATATCGGCCAATGCCGGCCCCGGCCCGCAACCGTAATCGAGGATCTCTGCGCCTGGACTCAGACATGCGTGGAGAGCCTGGACTGCCGGCTTCAGAAATTCTCGATAACCGGGGTCGTCGATGGCGTTTTGATGCAGGTCATATTCGGCCAGTTCCGCGCTGGCTGTTGGGCGGTGACTCGGATCCAGGAAAGTCGCAACACAGGTCCGACAGCGCCAGTAGGTGAGAGCATCGATTTCGGTCATATGGCAAGTGTCATCGCCTCGACAGACCGGACAAACCGGGCTCATGTCGAGCCGGCGTCTGCCAGCGCGCGGCGCAGCAAGCGAAACAGCTGACGATAGCTCTTGGGTTGACGTTGCTCGCTCTGTCCGGCAGAGGCGTCGCTGCGCGCGGAGCGAATCAGGCTGCGTAGTTGCTGAACATCGGTTTCGGGATGCGCCGCGATCCAGCGGGTCAGGGCTTCATCATCGGCGATCAGCGCATCACGCCAGCGCTCAATCACATGGAGACGCTCGGCATCCGCGGTCCGACCGCTTTCGAATCGCTCAACCGCGGCAAGCAGGGGCGTCGGGTCAACCCGCCGTAACAGTTTGCCGACAAACTGCAGTTGACGTCTTCGCCCCTCATGGCTGCGCGTTGTCAAGTAGTCGTCGATGGCTTCACGCAAATCTTCGGGCATCTCGAGCACTTGGCGTTGATCGGCAGGCAGCCGGCTCAGGGCCAGCCCGAGGTCCTGCAGCGCATGGGCCTGCTTCTTGCGGGCGGTCTTGCTTGGGGTCAGTGCTTCGCCGTCTGGTTGGATCGGCTCGACCGGCACCGATCTCCTTGTTCGGGGCTTGCGTTGGGGCATGGGGCGGGGCCGACAGGACGACAGCCGCTGATTGTAATCCCTTGCTGGTCTGAACTGATTGTTGCCGGCTCCTAGCCCTGCTTGCAAGGCAATGGGCCACAACCAGCCTTACGATGCAATGGAATACACACTATACTTTCGATCATTCATCGGAACGGGGAAATCCAGTGACTGCGTGGATGTGGCTGATTCTGGGGGCGCTGCTGATTCTTTCCGAGTTTTTCATGACCGGTCTGGTTGCGATCTTCTTCGGTGTCGGCGCCATCGCGGTCGGCCTGCTGGTTGCATTTGGTTTGCTCAGCGGGCTGGCCGAACAGATTCTTGTTTTTGCCTTGCTGTCGGTGGCCGCACTGATGTTTGCCCGCGAGCGCATCAAGATCTGGTTTCACGGCAAGGTCAGCGATCGCTGGGACGGTGACCGCAACCTTATTGCCAGCCGCGGCCAACGCGTCACCGTGACCCGCGAGTTTATTGACGGTGAGGGCAGAGTGCGGCTGAGTGGAGCAGAGTGGCGTGCTGAAAGTCTCGATGGTGACCACGCCAAAGGCGCAACCGTCTGGGTGGTCGGCAACCAGGGAATTGTGCTCAAGGTTTCGGGCCAGCGCCCCGAATCCGACGCTGTGGCCCGCGATTGAGGCCCGATTTTTCTTCTTTCGGCTGTTTTCAAGGACCTGAACCATGACCATGGATTTTGCCACTCTTCTTTCGCTGGTCATCCTGGCCATCGTCGTCATCGCGATCGCCAAGACCGCGCAGATCGTGCCGCAGCGCTCGGCCTACGTGGTCGAACGTCTGGGGCGTTTCCACAGCGTGCTGGACGCAGGCTTTCACCTGATGATCCCTTTCATCGACAAGGTGGCCTACAAGCACACGCTGAAGGAGGTCGCCATCGACGTGCCGCAGCAGGCCTGTGTGACCAAGGACAACATCCAGATTCATGTCGATGGCGTGATCTACATGCAGGTCATCGACGCCAAGCTGGCCTCCTACGGCATCGACGACTATCGCTTCGCCGCCATCCAGCTGGCCCAGACCACATTGCGGTCCGTGATCGGCAAGACCGATCTGGACAAGTCCTTCGAAGAGCGCGTGATCATCAACGAAAAAGTGGTCGAGGCCCTGTCCGAGGCCTCCGAGCCCTGGGGTATCAAGGTGTTGCGCTATGAAGTGGCCGACATCATCCTGCCCGAAACGATCCGCGATGCGCTCGAGAAGCAGATGCGCGCCGAGCGCGAGCGCCGCGCGGTGGTGGCCGAATCCGAAGGCGCGCGCCAGGCCAAGATCAATGTCTCCGAGGGCCTGAAGCAGGAGATGATCAATATCTCCGAGGGCGACATGCTCAAACAGATCAACGAGGCCAAGGGCCGCTCCGAGGAAATTCGGTTGATCGCCGAGGCTACCGCGGCCGGTATTGAGCGCATTGCCACCGCGATCAACCAACCGGGCGGGTCGGATGCGGTCAGCCTGCGCATCGCCGAGCAATACGTCAAGGAGTTCGGCAACCTGGCGCGCCAGACCAATACCCTGATCCTGCCGGCCGAACTGAGCGACATTGGCTCGGTCGTTGCCAGTCTGAGCAAGACTCTGTCGGCCACCAGCGAAAAGCGCTAATGCTTACGCTCTCGACTGTGACCGCTTGGACGGCTATCGGAGTGCCCGGCTCCAAACATGACGATGCTCACAGGAACGACTGACCCCCGAAAAGCAGAAAACCGGCGCTAAGGCCGGTTTTCTGCGTCGGGGATCTGGTGGAGGCGGCGGGAGTCGAACCCGCGTCCGCAAACCTTCTGATCCTGGTTCTACATGCTTAGCCGCTCGATTTTTTCTCGTTACTGCACCGCCCAAGCGGCAGGGCACATGCAGCAACCAGCGTCAGTTTGGTTTAACACCAATGCCCTGAGGCGCGACACGGTGCGATCCTGCTAGATGATCCCCGGTTCAGAAGCGCAGGCTCAACTGATGGGGAGCAGGCTGGTTTTTAGGCAGCCAGTGCGTAGTTGTCGTCGTTGGCAACTAACTTTGGTACAGCAGGT
>SLJA01000008.1 GCA_007135355.1 Wenzhouxiangella sp. | reverse complement strand
GCCGCGGCCGTCGACCGGGTTGTAGACCTCCAGCCCGTAGCGCTGGCCGACTTCGAAGTCTTCCTGACCGTGGCCGGGCGCGGTGTGCACGGCGCCGGTGCCGGTCTCGGTGGTGACGTGCTCACCAAGGATCACCGGCACCTGGCGGCCGTTGTAGGGATGCTGCAGCAGCAGATGCTCCAGCGCCTGGCCGCGAGCCTGCCCCAGCACTTCGACCGCGTCCAGGCCCAGTCTGCCGGCCACGGCATCTTTCAGTTCAGCCGCCACCACCACCTCAACCCGTCGGCTGCCCTGGCTGCCTCGCAGCAGCACATAGTCGAGCTCGGCATGCAGACACACGGCCAGGTTGGCCGGAATCGTCCACGGCGTCGTGGTCCAGATCAGCACGCCGGCCCGCGGCTCAAGATCGCGGGCGCCGAAACGCTCGGCCAGAATCGCCCGGTCGACGGCCGGAAACAGCACGTCGATCGCGGTCGAGGTCTTGTCCTGGTATTCGATTTCGGCCTCGGCCAGGGCCGAGCCGCAGTCGAAGCACCAGTGCACCGGCTTCACACCACGCTTCAAGTGGCCGCGTTCGACGATGCGGGCCAGGGCGCGCAGCATGTCGGCCTCGTAGCGGAAATCACGCGTGGCATAGCGGCGGCCCCAGTCGCCCAGACCGCCGAGGCGCTGGAAGTCGGCTGACTGCTTGTCGATCTGCTTGTCGGCGTATTCACGGCATTTCTGTCGGAAAGTCACGGCATCGACCTTGTGCCCGACCTTGCCGACCTTTTTCTCCACCTGCAGCTCGATCGGCAATCCATGGCAATCCCAGCCGGGCACATAGGGCGAGCGGTAGCCGGCCAGCAGGGCCGAGCGCACCACGATATCTTTCAGGATCTTGTTGACCGCATGCCCGATGTGGATATCGCCGTTGGCGTAGGGTGGACCGTCATGCAGGACGAAAGCCGGGCGCTGTGCGGTGGCCTCCTGGATGCATCGGTACAGGTCGCGCGCCTGCCAGTCGGCCAGCATTTTCGGCTCGCGGTTGGCCAGCGAGGCTTTCATGGGGAACGCCGTCTGCGGCAGATTGATCGTGTCTTTGTAGTCCATGGGGCTAGTGTAAGGTTGTTTGTTCGCTCAGGCGGCGTCGGCCAGCAACTGGCGGGCCCGGGAAGCGTCACGATGCATCTGGTCGACCATGGCATCGAGCGAATCGAATTTTTCCTCGGCGCGCAGGCGGGCCACGAACTCCACCTGCAGATGGCGACCATACAGCTCGCCCTGGTAATCAAACAGGTGGACCTCAAGCAGCCACTCAGCGCCGGCCACGGTGGGCCTGCGGCCAAGATTGGCTACCCCGGGTGTGCGATCGAAATCGGCACCGCTGACCCGGACGGCAAAAACACCGGCCAGAGCCGGTGGCACGGGCGGGCGCAGGTTGACGGTCGGAAAGCCAAGTCGCCGCCCCAGCTGCTGGCCGCGCAGGACGCGCCCAGACAGCGCATAGGGACGGCCCAGCAGCGCGTTGGCCGCAGCAATCTCTCCAGTGGCCAGCAGGCCGCGGATCTGGCTGGACGAAATCTTGTCAGCCTGCTGACGCACCGGCTCGATCACCTGGACGGCAAAACCGTGCTGTCGGCCAAGCTGTTGGAGCAGATCGACATCACCGGCCGCGCGCGCACCGAATCGAAAATCCGCACCCACCACCACCCGCTCGGCCCGGGCCGCCGCCACGATGGCACGGCTGACAAAGACCTCCGGACTCAGCGCAGCGAAGGCGCGGTTGAAGCGCGGCATGAACACTCTCTGGATGCCCAGGCGCCGGGCACCTTGCAACCGGTCCCGTACACCCATCAATCGCGGCACGGGATAGTGCGGGCGAAACAGCGTGGCCGGCAACGGCTCGAAGCACATCAAGGCCGGCTCCAGCCGCGGCGCACAGGCCACCGCCGCAGCCACCAGCGCCTGGTGGCCGCGATGCAGCCCATCGAAGTTGCCAATGGCCAGGGCGGTCGGCTGGGCGTCGGCCGGGGCGGGATGGAGAGTGCGGAGGAGTTTCATGGCAGCGACGCGATTTTACCCGCCTGCCCGTCAGTCCGGGGCTTTTCGCAGCGAGGCGTTGCCACATCCATCATGTTCCCGAGTCTCGGCCTTCGACCACCGCCGGCCGCGCCAGGTGGCGTGGCCGCAGGCCCAGTGCCAGCAACGCCAGCGCATAGACCAGGGCGCCGACCACGACCAAACCCGCCAACCAGCCCGCGCGGGCGGCCGCGCCGGCTGCAAACCAGGACTCGGCGGCCGGCACCATGGCAAGCACCGCGGCCGCCATCAGGGCGCTGGCGGCCGCCACCTGCAGCAACCGCTTGACCGGCACCACCGGCGCCAGCCCCGACCGCCGCAGATTGCGCCACAACAGCACCGCGTTAAGCCAGCCGGATACGCTGGAGGCCAGCGCCAGCGCCACATGCGCGCCCGGATTGGCCGCCAGGGTCGCCAGCAGCCCGGCACTGAAATCCCGCCCCGCCAGTTGCCAACTCAGGACCAGCACAAAAACGATATTGAGCAGCATGTTGGCCACCAGCGCCGTCACCGCAACCCGCACCGGGGTGCGCGTATCCTGGCGCGAAAAGTAGGCTGGCGCCAGAATCTTGACGCCGATGAAGGCGGGCAAGCCCGCGCAGTAGGCGAGCAGCGCCAGCGCCGCCATGTGCACATCGCTCGGTTGGAAGGCGCCATACTGAAATAGCGTGGTCACGAGCGGCTGGGCCAGTACCGCCAGGCCAACCGCGGAAGGCACGCCGATCGTCAGTCCGAGCAGAACCGCCCAGTTCAGCGTGGCACGAAACCGGGTGTAGTCGGCACGGGCATGCAAAGCGGCCAGGCTGGGCAGGATCACCGTTGAAAGCGCCACACCGAACAAGCCGAGCGGGAACTCCATCAGGCGGTCGGCGTAGTACAGCCAGCTCAGACTGCCGGAAATCAGCAGTGAAGC
The DNA here is from genome assembly GCA_007135355.1 of Wenzhouxiangella sp. Taxonomy (GTDB): domain Bacteria; phylum Pseudomonadota; class Gammaproteobacteria; order Xanthomonadales; family Wenzhouxiangellaceae; genus Wenzhouxiangella. The sequence goes on along the minus strand of SLJA01000008.1, from coordinate 11,829 downwards.
AATCAGCACATCAAGCAACAGGTTGATCTGGGCCACGGACGAGCCAAACAGGGTTGGCACCATCAGGCGCATGATGCGGCGCACGCCGGCGTGGGCAAAGCCCAGGCGCGGGCGCGGCAGCAGACCCAGGCGAGCCAGCGCCGGCAACTGGATCGTCAACTGCAGCACCCCGGCGGCAAACACGCCCCAGGCCAGGGCCTTGACCGGCTCATCGAAGCGGGTGCTGAAGGCCACTGCCGCAACGATCATCGCCACATTGAGCAGGGCCGGGGTCAGGGCCGGCAGGGCAAAGCGCCCGAATGTGTTCAAAATGCCACCGGCCAGCGCGGTCAGCGCAATCAACAGCAGATAAGGAAAGGTGATGCGCAGCAACTCGGTGGCAAGGGCCAACTGCTCCGGATCAGCGACAAAACCGGGCGCGAACACGCGCACAATCCACGGCGCACCGGCCACCCCCAGGGCGGTGATCATCAACAGCACCGCCATCAGCGTTCCGGTCGTGGCATCGATCAGCGACTTCAGGGCAGCCGGATCACCGCGTTCACGGTACTCCGCCAGCACCGGCACAAAAGCCAGCGAGAAAGAGCCTTCAGCAAACAGGCGGCGGAGAAAATTGGGAATCTTGAAGGCGACGAAAAAGGCGTCGGTGGCGGCGCTGGCGCCAAACCAGCGCGCCAGCACCACGTCGCGCACAAACCCCAAAATCCTGGAAATCAGGGTCATGGAGCCGAAGCTGAACGTCGAGCGCAGCAGGCTCACCGGCGCGCTCTCGCCCGGTCGCACCCGCCGTTGGCACGGCACAGGCTGATCATCCTTGACGCAGACCCAATTCCATCCGACAATACTCTGCTACCTTTTTAACCAACAGATTCAGGAGTAACAAGTGGCCAACAGCGTTTCTGCCCGCAAGCGGGCCCGCCAGGCCGAACGCCATCGCCAGCGCAACCAGGCTCTGCGTTCACATGTCCGCACCAAGATCAAGAAGGTTCTCCGTGCCATCGAGTCCGGCGACAAAAGCGCTGCCGAGGCGGCTTACAAGGCGGCAGTGCCGGCCATCGACCGCTCGGTTTCGCAGGGCATTATGCATGCGAACAAGGCAGCCCGACATAAGTCGCGCCTGAACCAGCATCTGCGCGGCATGGCGGCCTGACCCCGCGCGGACCGACGCGCCGGCGATTCGGGGTCGCCGGCGAAGCCGTACCAGCACCCTGACCGAGTTGACTCGTGGCGGTCGGTTGGGACCCGGGGCACTGGGACTCGGGGCACAAAGAAACCCGGGCCGCTACAATGCTTCAGTCAGCCACAGAGGGAGATTTCCATGACGCGATGCATTCTTGCCGGTGTGGACGGATCGGAACAGTCGGCCAAGGCGTTCCGGTTTGCCTTGGAACTGGCTCGCTCCTCCGGCGCACAGCTGCACGCCTGCGCGGCGGTCTATGGTGCCGAAATCGAGATGGCCGAGCCGCAGGACCTGGCGGCTCTGACCGAGCGGGTGCGAAGGCGCATGCAATCGTCACTCGGCCAGATCGAGGCCATCGCCACCGAGGCACAGGTGGAACTGAGCGTTCACCTGCTTGAAGGTCATCCAGTTGAAGAACTGCTGGCCCTGGCTGCCCGCCTCGGCGTCGACCATATCGTTGTTGGTCATCGCAGCAAGGGGCTGTTTGAGCGCCTGCTGATGGGATCGGTTGCCAAACGAGTGGTCGATTTTGCGCGCTGCAGTGTCACCGTTGTACGCTGAGGCCCACCGACCCATTCGGCTGCAGACTCATCCCGCCCCGCGATAGCGCTGCAGCAGAATCTTGACGCGGCGGACATATTCCTGCGTTTCCGGGAACGGCGGAATGCCACCATGCCGACGCACCGCGTTTTCGCCGGCGTTGTAGGCTGCGATCACACGCGTCAGATCACCCTCGAACTCCTGCAGCAACCAGGCCAGATAGGCTGCCCCGCCGGTGATGTTCTCCAGCGGATCGAACACATTGGCAACACCAAACCGTTGCGCGGTTGCCGGCATCAGCTGCATCAAGCCCTGGGCCCCGGCATGCGAGACGGCATCCGGCTGGAACCAGGACTCGGCGTGCATGACGGCCCGAATCAGCGCGGCATCAACGCCAAACACTTCGCTCACCGTTTCGATTTCGGCCTGAAAACGCCCGTTGAACAGGGGCGTGCGATACCAATCCACACCGGTTCGGCAGGTACCGAAGCAGCCCAGGTTGCGCACCCGGTAACGCGTGGTATCCGGCTTGCGATCGGTGAAGACGGTGATACCGTTTTCGTCGACATAAGTATAGATTTGCGCCGAGGCGGCGGGGGCCACCACCCATAGCGCAAAGAGCAACATCAGCAACCCGGGTTTCATGGCACCCCATCAGCCTCCGATCGAATCAGAACCCGCCGGTCACCGACAACCCGCCGTCGGCGGTGATCACCTGCCCGGACAGCCAGCCGGAGTCCGGACCGCACAAAAAGGTGATCACGCGGGCAATGTCTTCCGGCTCGGCCAATCGGCGCAGCGGCGTGGTCGATTCAAAATAGCGCACCATGCGCTCATCTTCCAGCAGGGCGCGAGCAAAATCGGTCTTGACCAGACCCGGCGCGACTGCGTTGACCCGTATGCCATCGCCTCCGAGCTCGAGGGCAAGGTTGCGAACCAGCTGATTCTCCGCTGCCTTGGACATGCCGTAGACGCCAATCATGCGGTTGCCGAACAGGCCGGCTATCGAAGACACCAGGACCACCGAGCCGCCACCGGCGGCTTTCAGGTGCGGCCGCGCCAGATGAGCCAGGCGCATGGCGCTGAACACATTATTGCGCATGATGACATCGAAAGCCTGCTGGTCGACCTGGTCGGAAGGACCGTAGACTGGATTGCTGGCCGCATTCATCACCACCGCATCGAGACGGCCAAAGGCCGCGACAGCACCGTCAATCAGCCCGCCCAGCTGCGTTTCATGCCCGATATGGCAGGGGATGGCGCAAGCCTCGCCGCCGGCCGCCCGGATCTGCTCGGCCACCGGCTCGCAACTCTCGGCGCCGCGGCTGGATACCACCACGCGATAGCCTCGAGCGGCCAGCAGTTCGGCGCCGGCGCGGCCAATGCCGCGGCTGGATCCGGTGATGACAACAACGGGCTGACTCATTTCACTCTCCATATGAAGGTCGGACCGGTGATCATGACCCCGATCACGCTCAAGCCAGGGTGATCAGGCCCCTGGGCGCCAAATGCTGAACGCAGTTCAGCCGCAAGACACGCCACTGGCCACACTCCTGCAACTGCAACTCAGTCCATGAGGCATTGTACAGGCTCACATTCAGCGACCGCTGCCAGCTTTCGTCCTCGCGCAGCAATTCAGCGACCAGCGTGCTGATCACACCGGCGGAACTGATCACGACGATATCCCTGCCGGCCTGCAACTGTGAGCGCCACTGTCGGATCGGCGCGAGCACACGGCGGCGAAAGTCCAGCCAGGTGCCGTTGTCGGCATCGACCAGGCGACCGCTCTGCCATTGTTCCAGAACCGTCGGGAACCAATCCAGAAAAGTCTGCAGAAAAGCCACAGGATCAGCGAAGGCCTGCTCGGGGGGCACCTCCAGCTGCAGCTGGACTGCCTGAGCCAGCGCATTTTTCATCAACTCGGCAACACGATACTCGTTCAAATCCGGATCGATGTGCGCTTCGGCTCGCGCCGGCAGCGCGTTCAGAGTCTGACGATGACGGCGCAGGCTACCGCTCCATGCCGGCCAGCCCTGTTCCAGCTCAGCGCCCAGGCGCTGTCCAAGCAGCCGACTTTGTTCACGACCGGACTCAGACAAACGGTCATAGTCTTCGCTGCCCAGGCTACCCTGCCCATGCCGAAGCAGGATCAACCTGCCCTGCCCGTTGATCGGCGCCGCGGCCATGGCGATTCAATCAGATCGAGCAGGTACCGCCACGTCGTGCCAGGTACTGCTGGTGGTAATCTTCAGCCTTCCAGAAGGTTTGGGACGGTTCGATACGGGTGGCAATCGGCGCGGGGAACAGCCCGCTGGCCTCCAGTTCGTCGCGAACGCGTTCGGCCACCTCGCGTTGCGCATCATCGGCGTAGAAAATCACGGATCGATACTGCGACCCGACATCCGGTCCCTGACGATTGACCTGGGTGGGATCATGCATGGCGAAAAAAGCGCGCACCAGCCGATCGTAGCCGCAGCGCGAGGGGTCGAAAGTCACCTGGCAGACTTCCACGTGACCGGTGGTATCGGAGCAGACCTGCTCGTAGCTTGGGCTTTCGGTAGCCCCACCCATATAGCCGACCGCAGCGTCGATCACGCCCGGTACCTGGCGAAAACGGGCCTCAACGCCCCAAAAACAACCGGCTCCAAACGTGGCTTGTTCAGACATTTTATTCCCATCAGATCAATCCGACCCGCAATATTAACCGAGCGCCGCGGCGAAGGTGCGAATACCCTTGAGACACATCAACTCGGGCACTGATCATGACTGACAGCTTTCTGTGGCACGACTACGAAACTTTTGGCGCCGACCCGCGGCGCGACCGTCCGGCCCAGTTCGCCGCCATTCGCACCAATATCCGGCTTGAGCCCATTGAAGACCCGTTGGTTATTTATTGTTGCCCGGCCGACGACTTGCTGCCTCAGCCCGCCGCCTGCTTGATCACGGGCATCACGCCGCAACAGGCCGGCGAGCGGGGCGTCCCCGAGAAAGACTTTGCCGCAGCCATCTTCGAGGCCATGGCCCGCCCCGGCACCTGCAGCGTGGGTTACAACAACTTCCGTTTCGATGACGAATTCTCGCGCCACCTGTTCTGGCGCAATTTCATCGACCCCTACGCGCGCGAATTCGCCAACGGCAACAGCCGCTTCGACCTGATCGACCTGGCCCGCATGACCCGTGCATTGCGGCCCACTGGCCTCAACTGGCCTGACCGCGATGACGGGCTGCCCAGCTTCAGGCTCGAGCACCTGGCGGCGGCCAATGGCCTGGACACCTCGCGCGCCCATGACGCCCTGGCCGACGTTGAAGCCACCCTGGGTCTGGCCCGCCTGATCCGTCGCGCCCAGCCGCGCCTGTGGGACTGGGCCTTGAGGCTGCGTCAACGCCAGGTTGTCGACCAACTGCTCAGATCCGGCCGACCACTGCTGCATAGCAGCGCGCGACTGCCGGCGCAATGGTGCGCGACCGCCCCGGTGCTGGCGGTAGCCGAGCATCCGCGGATTCGCTCGCAGTGGGTCGTGTGGAACCTGCGCGAGGATCCGACACCCTTTCTGGAGCTGGATGAAGACGAACTGGGCGAACTGCTGTGGACGCCCGCCGCGGATTTACCCGAACATCAGCAGCGCCTGCCGGTCAAGCTGGTTCGAGCCAATCGCTGCCCCATGCTCGCGCCGCTGGCTGTGCTGGATCAGCATGCGTCAAACCGCCTGGCCATCGACCGTAAACAGCTGGAGCGCAACGCCACGGTGCTCGAACAAGCGAGCGAGTTCCGGGCTCGCCTGGGCCGACTGTTCGGGCGCGATTCAAGCGCGGGCCCGGTGGACGCGGAACTGAGTCTTTACAACGGCTTTGTGCCGCGCTCCGATCAAGCCCTGCGTGATCGCATTCGCCAAATGGACGCTGGCGAACTGGCGCTGCTGGGCGCGCCCTTCAGCGACGAGCGATTGAATACCTTGTTATTCCGCTACCGAGCCCGGCATTGGCCCGACAGCCTCACCCAAGCTGAACGCGCCGACTGGGCACACTACCGGCAACGCCGGCTCATCGAAGACCCGGAGCTGGCCAGTATCCGCTTAGCCGAATTTTTCGACGAGCTGCGGACTCTTTGGGCCCAACATCCAGAGCAGCGCCACCTGGTGCGGCAACTGGCGGCCTGGCCGGCGGCCATCGGGCTTTCACCGGCTCAAACTGAATATCAATGGTTTATCGACAAATGATGAAGCGATCAATTCGGTTTTTATACACAAGGGCCTGATTTACCGTTTGACAATTTCATGACGCTACTGATCGGGACACACACCGTCAATGAATTTGCAAACTCATGAATTTCAACAATATTTTATTTGGTCGATTTGTGACCAATCCGCCCAGCCCCCTGAAGCACACCCGCCACAGCGATCTTGCCCACAAACTTATCCACAGCTCGTGTGGATAACCTCATTCAAGCCGTTTTCAGGCCGAAACGGAGCCCGCGACGGCGTTTGACGTCGTGCGGAACAAGCCATCCAACGGCAGCTGCGCCCCCGCTTCCAGCGCGCTCTTTGCCGACCACTCCGGCAATCTGGCAGCGCTGTGATCGACCGCCCCCTTCAACAGCCGGTCGCTGCGTGGCGAGACAAATTCAACCACCCCGCCATCTTCGAAGCGCAACATCATCACCACCGGTGGCTCTCCGTCACGGCCAGGGCGGGCGATGACGCCGCTGATCGTGCGGCCCACGATTTGCTCGCGGAACTGGCGCGGTCCATTACGACTGGGCATGGCAAATCTCCTACAGATATTGTGCGACGTTGGCGACATTTCAGCACGTCGGTTTCTCAAAACCTGAGAAGAAAAAACCCTCGACTCGAAACTGGTTTTTCGGACACCAGAACACGCTGATCGCCCACTGCGGATCAGCAGCCATCCTCACTAATCTATTCCCGACGCCGACAAAAGCGTTGACGTCGAAACCCACTTTATCCATTCATTAGAGGACTGAAACATGATCAAGAACACTATCGCTGCACTGATTCTGGCCCTGGCCCTGGCTGGCTTTGCCGTCGCTGAAACCGCTCCGGTGAATATCAATACAGCTTCGGCCGAACAGCTGGCCGAGGCATTGAACGGCGTCGGACAAGCCCGAGCCGAGGCCATCATTGCCTATCGCGAGGAAAACGGCCCATTTAGCCATGTCGATGAGCTGGTCAACGTGCGCGGCATCGGTCTGGCGACCGTCGATCGCAATCGCGACCGCATCCTGCTTGAAGAACCGAGCCAGGATTAAACCTTCTCAACCTGTGCTCTGGGACCACCGGCCGCTGCGACCGGTGGTCCCTGCCGGGACGAGGCCAGACCGAAAGATGCCGGGATTACAAGTCGGAAGGCTGAATTCCGCCGGAGCCCCGATAGCGCAGTTCACCGGCCTCGACATGCAGGTCCAGTCGATTTTCAGGCGGCGGAAGCGGGCAGGTGGTGTAAGCGTTGAAGGCGCACGGCGGGTTGTATGCCCGGTTGAAATCCAGGACCACATGGCCGTCCGCGGGCAAATCGGAGTAGAGAAACCGCCCAAGACCATAGGTGCTGCGCCCTGAAGTTCGATCGGCGAAGATGAAGAATAGTTGATCCTCGGCCTCCAGCGCTTCCAGCGCATGCTCTCGACCCGCCACCGAGAACACCGCCCGCCCCGGATTGGGCTGGTCACGCAATTCGCCCAGCACATCGGCCACCGGAATCGTAGAACCCCCGGGATGAGCCTCCCAGCGCGCCTCAATACGCCAGTCTGGATCAAAGTCAAAGTATTCCAGCCCGAGAAACTCGCGGCGCGTGCTCGCCTCGCTGTCGCGCGCCCGCAGCACCAGACGATCTCCGCGCCGGGCAATCTCGAACCATCCCGTTCCGGCGCTGACCCGCGTAGCCGGCTCCTCGCCGGCCACAATCAGTTCCCGCCGCGCTTCGAGGCGCTGCTCGTCCAGTAAAACCTCGGCGCCTTCGGCGGGCTCAAACCATGCCCGCGGGCGTGCAAAGGTCAACACGCCCCAACGATCGGGGCCGGAGGGAAGCCGGACATCGCTGTCGACTGACGAGCCCACTGCCCACTCGCCGTCGGGCAGAAACTCCAGGCCAACCAGGCTCAGCCAGCCAAACGGCGCTGTCAGGCGCTCGAGGCGTTGTTCGCGCCACTCCATGGCCTCTTTCTCCCAGCGCTGCGCACTCTCCTTGTCCTGTGCCATAACCGGCAACATGAGCAGGGCCGCCAGCACAAGCGCAATCCGCGGTCCGACCCACTCACACTTAGGCACGGCCATAGATGTCCTCCAGACGCTCTATATCATCTTCGCCAAAATAGCTTCCGGTCTGCACCTCGATAATGTGGACCTCGGTCTGACCATGGTTCTCCAGCCGATGCAGCTGACCGGCCTGGATGCGAGCGGTACGCCCAGGTCCCAGTACCTGCTCGGTATCATCAATTCGCACGGTCGCCTCACCGGCAACCACCGACCAGTGTTCATTGCGATGCTGATGCCGCTGCAGTGACAGAACCCCGCCAGGCCGGACCACGAGCCGCTTGACCTTGCAGTCAACCGCATCCTCAAGAACGGTGTAATTGCCCCAGGGTCGATGCACGGTACGATGATAGGTGGCCGACTCATGATCCGATCGACTGAGCTCCTCGACCACGGCCTTGACCTCCTGGGCGCGATCCCGACTGGCCACCAGAACGGCGTCGCCGGTGTCGACAATCACCAGGTTATCGACCCCCACGGCGGCAACCAGCCGATTGTCGCCCTGAACGAAGGTATTGCGCGAGTCGATGAGAACCGCTTCGCCCTGCACGCGGTTGCCCAACGCATCACCCTCATAAAGTTCACTGATGGCTTGCCATGAGCCGATATCGCTCCAACCGCAAGACACCGGCACGACCGCGCGACGTTCGGCCTTTTCCATAACGGCGTAGTCGATGGAATCGGCCCGCACGGCGTCCAGCGCCGCCGCATTCAGCTCAACCGGCTCCCGGTCACGATCGCTGGCTGCCCAGGTAGTGGCCACAGCGCGCGCGATATCGCTTGCATGTGCTTCCAGGGCCTGCAAGACCGTGCGCGCCTTGAAGCAGAACATGCCGCCGTTCCAGAGGTACTGGCCCGATTCGTAGTAGCGACACGCGGTTTCCGCATCCGGCTTCTCGACAAAGGCATCGATCTCGTGCCCGCCATGGGCCAAATCCGAGCCGGCGCGGATATAGCCGTAGCCGGTCTCGGCATGGGTCGGGTTGATGCCCAGGCACACCAGCCAGTCGTCCTCGGCCAGGCTGGCGGCTCGAGAGACCGCCTGCTCAAAGGCCGACTGGTCACGCACCAGATGGTCGGCCGGCAACACCAGCAGCAGGGTCTCGGGACCGAATCGCTCGGCTACCCAGTGCGCAGCCGCTGCGATCGCCGGCGCCGTGTTGCGCCCGACCGGCTCGAGCAGGAAGTGGTGCTCGGCCCGCGGTGCCACTTCACGGTAAAGATCACGGGTCAGAAAGTAGTAATCGCGACCGGTGACGGTCAGCGTACTGCCCGTGCCGGCCACAGCGAGCGCGCGCTTAATCGTGCTGCCGGCCAGCGTAACCCCATCGGCCAGTCGCATAAACGGCTTCGGATGGGCCTTGCGTGAAACCGGCCACAGACGCGTGCCGGCACCGCCCGATAAAATGACGGGTATCAACTTCATTGCCTATTCCATTGCTTGATACAGGCCGTCAAGGCCTGCTGGGTTGTGGCCAGCGCCCGCCCCAGCAGGGTCTCAAGGGCGCCGAGGTCCAGTACCGACCAGCTCGGCCGCTTGGCTTTTTGCGGCCACTGACCGGAATCAATTGCAGCTACCTCTACGGGCTGCTCGATGACACCGTACTGTGCCGCCGTTTGCACGGCCATCACGGCGAACTCGTGCCAGCTCATTTGTCCGCGATCGACTGCGTGCAGCACCATCGCACGCGGATCATCATCGTGCCATCCATCGACCCGCTGGAGCAGGTCGCCGGTGACCGCGGCCAGACTACCGGCCCAGGTCGGCGAGCCATACTGGTCGCTGACCACGCGCAGGGATTCACCCTGCGCCGCGCGCGCCAGGATGGCGCTGAGGAAGTTGCCGGGGCAAGCGCTGTAGAGCCATGCCGTCCGCAAGATGAGCGCGCGGGCCCCGGACGCTCGAATGGCCAATTCACCATCGAGCTTGGTCCGCCCATAGACACTGGCCGGCGCCGTTGCATCGTCCTCGCGCCAGGCTCGTCCTGGATGTCCGTCAAACACGTAGTCCGTCGAATAATGCACCAGCAGCGCGTCATGCCGTTGGCACCAGCCGGCCAGCTGGTCGGGCAGTTCGGTGTTAAGCAGGCGCGCGGCGCGCGGCTGGTCTTCGGCGGCATCGACAGCGGTCCAGGCTGCCGCATTGATCACCACCTTGGGCTGGACCGTATTCAACAGGGTCGAAAGCTGTTTCGCACTGGCCAGATCGCAGGGCTTGTCACCGCCCGCGCGACCACTGCTTATCAGCTCGCCGATCGCCGACAAGCGTGGGCTCAGGTGCCGTCCGAGCTGACCTTCAGCGCCCAGCAGCAACAACCTCATGACGGCAGGCGATCGCGATCGAGGTCGGCCAGCCGCGGCGCCCGCCGATCCTTGTCCGACAGACCAGCCGGCGGCAGCGGCCAATCGATACCGATGTCCGGATCGTTCCAGGCGATGGCGGCATCCGCATCGGCCCGGTAGGGGCGCGTGCACAGATAGTTGAATGTGGCGCGCTCACTCAAGACCTGGAAGCCGTGCGCGAAACCCTCGGGTATCCAAAGCTGTTGATGGTGGTCGGCGTCCAGATCAACGCGCGTCCATTGCTTAAAGGTGGGCGATGATGGGCGGATGTCAACGGCAATATCGGCAACGCGCCCGGCGCTGACCCAGACCAGCTTGCCTTGCGGCTCCGGCCACTGGTAGTGCAATCCCCTAAGCACACCCTGGCTGGAGTGAGACGCGTTGGCCTGGACAAAATCAGGACCGATTCCATGTTCGATGTAACGCTCCCTGCGCCAGGTTTCGAGGAACCAGCCACGATCATCGGCAAAGACCCTGGGGGTGATCAACAAAACGCCCGGTAGCTTGGTCGGCTCTACCTTCATGATTCCATCCAGCTGTCAGCCACCATGCGCAGATAATCGCCGTAGCCAGAGGAGGCCAACGGCTCGGCCAGGGCCAGCAGGCGATCACGGTCAATCCAGCCTTGCCGATAGGCAATCTCTTCCGGACAGGCAACGCGCAAGCCCTGGCGGGACTCCAGCGTTTCGATATAACTTGCCGCCTGCTGCAAGGAGGCGTGGGTGCCGGTATCCAGCCAGGCATAGCCACGCGCCATGCGTTCTACCGTCAAGTCACCCGCCTCAAGGTAGCAGCGGTTCAGATCGGTGATTTCGAGTTCGCCCCGGTCCGAAGGTTTCAGCCCGGCGGCAAACCGGCTGGCGCGACCATCGTAGAAATACAGGCCGGTGACGGCGTAATTGGAGCGCGGACGACGCGGTTTTTCCTCCAGCGACAGGACCTGGCCATCGGCGCTCATTTCCACCACGCCGTAGCGCTCCGGATCGCTGACCCAATAGCCAAACACGGTAGCGCCGTGCTCGCGGGCCGCGGCACGCGCCAGCAACTCACCCATGCCGCCGCCGTGGAAGATGTTGTCGCCCAGAATCAGGCACGATGGTTCACCGGCAATGAAATCCTCGCCAATCAGGAATGCTTCGGCCAGCCCTTTCGGCTCCGGCTGTATGGCATATTCGAGACTGATGCCCCACTGTCGACCGTCACCCAGCAATTGCTGGAACAAGTGCTGCTCATGCGGTGTCGTGATCAGCAGAATCTCTCTGATGCCGGCCTGCATCAGTGTGCTCAACGGGTAATAGACCATCGGCTTGTCGTAGACTGGAAGCAACTGTTTGCTGATGACCTGGGTCAGCGGATAAAGCCGTGAGCCGGTCCCGCCAGCAAGAATGATCCCTTTTCTTTTCATCGCATCGTCGCGCCTGAGCTGCAGAACAAACCCCCAGAGTACCGCAGATCCCCAATTTCAGGGGCAGGATCTTTGCCGACCCGATGGCCTGCTAG
>SLJA01000212.1 GCA_007135355.1 Wenzhouxiangella sp. | reverse complement strand
GTACGCGAGACCCGGGTCGGCCCGACCCGAACCGGTTTCACTTCAGCCAGGCTGCGCACCCAGGACAAGCTGATGTTCCAGTACGGCTACATCGAAGCCCGCATCAAGATGCCTGACCTGAGCGACGGACTGTGGCCGGCCTTCTGGACGCTGGGTAACAACTTCTCCACGGTCGGCTGGCCCGCCTGCGGCGAAATCGACATCATGGAAATGGGCTGGCGCGATGCCATTCGCGACGGCCGCGTCAATCGCTGGGTGAGCTCGGCCGCGCACTGGCAGAATCAGGGCCGGCATGCTTTCTTTGCCCGCACCTACGCCCCAGGACTGACCGAGCCGGCCGATCTGCACGGCGAATACCAGCTGTTCAGCATGGACTGGACACCAGAGCGGATCACGACTTATCTCAACGGCAGAGAGATCTGGGCCATGGACATCAGGCCAAGCAGCTGCACCGACTGCCAGGAACTCCATCAACCCCATTTCATCATTCTCAACGTGGCCGTGGGCGGCACCTACCCCAACATCTTCAATCAGGCCCAGATCACCGCGCCGCTGCCGGCCGAGATGAAGGTTGACTACGTGCGCATTTACAACAATGGCCATACCCAGCTCAGCGGCAGCAGCCTGGAGAACGGAGTACCGGACATTGGCCCGGCCCACTCGGGATCCTGGTACCAGCCTATGCAGGACGGCCACGGCTTTTCTCTGGAGTTTGGTCAGCTGTCGAACGGAAGCCCGCGCGCCGTTGCCTACTGGTACACCTATGATGACAACGGGAATCCCATTTTCATGCTGGGAACCGGCGTCCCCGAAGGCAACCGGGTCACCATCGAGTTCGTCTCGCCGGTGGGCATGGTTTTCGGCCAGTTCGATCCGGACAGCGTCGTCCGGGAGAGCGGCGGGATCGGGGTGTTTGAGTTCGCGGATCGCGATAACGGCACCTTCAGCTACACTCCGTCGGAATTCACCATCTCTGCCTGGGGCCATAGCGCCATCGAGAATTTACCGATCGAGAAACTGTTCGGTGTGCCGGCGCCCGATACCTTCGAGCGATAAAATCTCATCGACTTGGGCGGCCGACCGCGCCTATCCGACACGCATCCATGCGAAGATGCCTGCATGAAAATCAGGCATCTGCAACTGTTTCGTCAATCGCTCTCGACCACCGGCTTGCTGGTTGGGACCTTGTTGTTTGCCACCTCGCTCTCGCCCAGCCTGGTGCCACGCCCGTTTTTGATGCAGGCGCTGCTGGCCGGGGTGGCGCTGGCTGCCGGTTATGGCGTTGGGGTTTTCCTGCACTGGCTGTGGCGGTTCATGGAATTGCCGGAATTCAAGGGCCGCGTGTTGTGGGTCGGCAAGATCGTGGCCTGGACGATCTGCATTGCCGTGGCCGTTGGCTTCCTGTTTCGCGCCTCGGCCTGGCAGAACAGCATCCGCGAGCTGATGGCGCTGCCGCCGGTCGAGACAGCGCGGCCTTTCTCGGTTGGCATGATCGCCGTGCTGGTGTTTGTTGTGCTGCTCGGGCTGGCGCGGCTGCTGCGCTTCATCAAGCGCACCGTCTCGCGGACGGCGGATCGCTGGGTTCCCGATCGAATCGCCCTGGTGGTCGGTGTGCTGGTGACGGCGATCCTGGTCTGGAGCCTGGCCTCGGGGGTGTTTGCCCGGCTGGTGCTGAACAGCTTTGATGCGTCGTTCCAGCAACTGGACCTGCTGATCGAGGACGAACTCGAACCACCGGACCACCCGCTGGCTTCGGGCTCAGCCTATTCGCTGCTGGACTGGGACGAACTGGGACGACAGGGACGGCGCTTCATCGCCGGTGCACCCAATATCGAGGAGCTGCAGCGGCTGAGCCCGGTATCAGTGCGCAAACCGCTGCGCGTCTATGTCGGATTGAACTCGGCCGACACCATCGAGCAGCGCGTCGAACTGGCGCTTAGGGAGATGCAGCGCGTCGGCGCCTTTCAACGCGACTACCTGGTCGTTGTGACGCCGACCGGCACCGGCTGGGTCGACCCCGGCGGCATTGACAGTCTCGAATACCTGGTCGGCGGCAACGTCGCCAGTGTTGCCGTGCAGTACTCCTACCTGCCCAGCTGGCTGTCGCTGCTGGCCCAGGCGGAGTATGGACAGGAAACGGCGCGCGCGCTATTTGCCGAGGTCTACCGGCACTGGCGCAGCCTGCCAGCCGAGCGCCGCCCGCGCCTGTACCTGCACGGCTTGAGCCTGGGCGCGCTGAATTCGGCACGCTCGGCCGACATCTGGGATCTGGTTAGCGACCCCATCGACGGCGCGCTGTGGAGCGGCCCACCATTTCGCAGCGAGACCTGGCAGTGGTTGAGCTCGCAGCGCAACCCCGGCTCGCCGGCCTGGCTACCGCGGTTTCGTGACGGCTCGGTGGTGCGTTTCGCCAATCAGCATGGCGGATTGGAGGACTTTGATGCGCCCTGGGGCCCGTTCCGCATCGCCTACCTGCAATACGCCAGCGATCCGATCAGCTTTTTCAGACCCGATGCCTTGTATCGCGAACCGGCCTGGATGCGCGGCGAACGGGCACATGATGTGTCACCGAAACTGCGCTGGTACCCAATCGTGACCTTCCTGCAACTGGCGGTCGATATCGCCGCGGCGGAAACCGCACCCATCGGGCACGGCCACACTTACGCCACTGAGCACTACATCAACGCTTGGCATGCACTGATCGAACCACCCGGCTGGGATGAGACGCGACTGGCCGAGTTGAAGCGGTTGATTGGCGACCTGTCGCATCCGCAAGACGATTGAATCGGCCGCTGGGCACGACTCCGATTCAATCACTACGATCGGCTACCCAACGTTTGGCCAGAGCACCCAGCAGCAGTAAAACACTCAACACCACCAACGGCAGCAGTGTACGAAAATCCAGCACTTCGCCAGTCTCGACTGCCTCGACCAGGCCATACACGGCGCTGGCGTAAATGCCCCATTTGACCGCCAGACCAACGATCGCCGCACTCAAAAATCCGCCCAGGCCGAGGCCGAGCACGCCGCCGGCGAAGTTGACTACCGAGTGCGGAAAGCCGGGCAGGATGCGCAGTGCAGTCTGGGTCAGCAGGCCGCCCTGGCGAGACAGCAAGCGAACGATACGGCTACTGAACCCCTCGGGCTCCCAGTCGCCGCGCATGCGCGAGCTGAACTGATAGGCGCCGAAGGCGCCGGCCACACTGCCCAGCACGAGCAAAAAAGTCGACACAACAGGCGCCTGAAAGGGCGCAATCAGCCAAAAAGTCAGGCTGCCGGGCAAACCGAAGGTGAACAACACGGCCATCGCAATCACCACGGCCAGCAAAAACCAGGGATTACCGGCCAGATCCTGCCCAAAAGCCAGGAAGTCCTGGACACCCCAGGGCTGGAGCGCGCCGATGCCCAGTCCAATCACGATCAGCAGCGGCAGCAACCACAAGCGACCGGAACGGCTGGATGAATCAGATGATGTCATGAGCGCTTTATAGCATGCAGCCAACATCCGCCCGGTGGACAAGCCCGGACCCGCCATGGTCGCGGCCCGGGCTGACAAGCCAGGGCGGTTGCTAAGCCTGAACCGCACGCACCCGGCGCAAACCCTGCTGGGCTCGATCCAGCGCGGCACTCAGATCCGCACGCAGATCGCGCACATCTTCCAGACCGACCGACAGGCGCAGCAAACCGGCCGTGATGCCGGCGCGGGCCTGGTCCTCGGCCGCCATCGCCGCGTGCGTCATGGTCGCCGGATGCGCCACCAGGCTTTCCACCCCACCCAGTGATTCGGCCAGGGTCATCAGCGTCAGATCACTGACGAACGCCTCGACGGCATCGAGCCCGCCATGCAACTCGAACGACAGCATGGCGCCGAATCCGCGCTGCTGACTCCGGGCCACGGCATGGCCGGGATGGTCGGCCAGGCCGGGGTAATGCACCCGCGCCACCGCCGGATGGGCGATGAGCAATTCGGCCAGTTCAGCGGTACTTTCCTGCTGGCGCTGGATGCGCACATCCAGAGTGCGCACGCCGCGCAAGGTCAGCCAGCTATCCCAGGCCC
>SLJA01000160.1 GCA_007135355.1 Wenzhouxiangella sp. | reverse complement strand
CGCTCAGGCCCACAGATCTGGCAGCGCGGAGAGGGGGTATATGTCTACGACAATCATGGCAGGCAATACCTGGAGGGTATGGCCGGCCTGTGGTGTACGGCGCTGGGCTACGGCGAGAAGGAACTGGCCCGGGTGGCCGCCGAGCAGATGGAAACGTTTTGCTATGGCCCGCTGTTTGCCGGAAAAAGCAACGAGCCGTCGATCCGACTGGCCACCAAGCTGTCCGAGTGGGTGCCGATCGAGGGCGCGCGTTTCCTGTTTGGCTGCTCAGGCTCGGACGCCAACGACGCCCAGGTCAAGCTGGTGCGCTACTACTTCAACGCCATCGGCAAGCCGTCCAAGCGCAAGATCCTCACCCGTGGCAATGCCTATCACGGCGTGACCGTGGCCACGGCAGCCTTGACTGGCCTGCCGGCTTTCCACAAGCACTTCGGTCTCAACATGGACGATGTCATCCACCTGACCTCGCCGCATTTTTACCGCCAGGGCAGGCCGCGCGAGTCGGAGGCCGAATTCGTCGAGCGCCTGGGCCAGGAACTGGAAGCGGTGATCGAGCGCGAGGGTGCCGACAACATCGCCGCCATGTTTGCCGAGCCGCTGATGGGCGCCGGCGGGGTGATTCTGCCTCCGGCCGGCTACTTCCAGCGCATCCAGCCGGTGCTGGAGGCCAACGGCATCCTGCTGGTCGATGACGAGGTGGTATGCGCCTTCGGCCGCACCGGCAATCCCTTCGGCTGCCAGACCTACGGCATGCGGCCTGCCACCATGACCATGGCCAAGGCCTTGTCGTCCGCCTATCTGCCCATTTCGGCGGTGGCCGTGCCGCCATTCATGTACGAGGCCATCGAGCAGGCCGCAGGTGGGGTGGGGATGTTCGCGCACGGCCTGACCTATTCCGGCCACCCGGTTTCTGCCGCGGTGGCGGTGCGAAATCTTGAATTGATGGAAGAGCGCGGCTTGATGGCGCATGCGGCGGCCATGAGCGTCCCATTCCAGGCCGCGCTGAAACGCCTGGGCGAGCATCCACTGGTGGGGAATCAGCGCGGCATCGGGCTGATCGCCGGGCTTGAACTGGTGGCCGACAAGACGACCAGGGCCTCGTTTCCGCCATCGGAGAAGATGGCGTTCCGCGTTGCCGCGGCCTGTCTGGAGGAGGGCCTGGTGGTGCGCGCGATCGTGGGTGACATCATCGCCGTGTGCCCGCCGTTGATCATCAACGAGGCGCAGATCGACGAACTGGCGGCCAAGTTGGAGCGTGGCCTCGATCGCGCCCTGGCAACGGTGGATCAGGCGACGATGTCGGCGTAGTCCGGGTGGCGCTGGATCCAGCGCTGCACATAGGGACAAACCGGGCGCACCGAGTGTCCTTCGGCCCGCGCCCAGTCCAGTGCATGACGGGTCAGGTGGCCGGCGATGCCGCGACCGCCGACCGCGTCCGGCACCTGGACGCTGTTGAAACTGGCGACTGCCCCCTGCAGTGTAAATTGCAGTTGACATTCGTGGCCGCCGACCACGGTGACGAAACGCGGTCCGTTGGGGTCAAGCTTGATCGGCTGGTTCATGTTTCAGGCGCTCCGTAGCGGGAGATTCAGTTCAGGTAGCGGGTGCGCAAGGTGGCCGGAATCCGGTCCAGTTCGCGCACCAGCCCGGGGGTATCGTCGGTCTCCAGATCCATGACGACGTAGCCGACATCGGGCAGGGTTTGCAGGTATTGCGCGGCGATGTTGACCGAGCGGGCCGAGATCACGCTATTGATGGCCTGGAGCACGCCCGGCTCGTTGCGGTGAATATTCAGGATGCGTCGGGTATTGGCCTGGTCGGGCAGGCTGACCTCGGGGAAATTCACCGCGCCCATGGTCGAGCCGTTGTCTGAGTAGCGCACCAGCTTGGTCGCTACGTCCAGGGCGATGTTTTCCTGCGCTTCCAGGGTGCTGCCGCCGATATGCGGGGTCAGCAGCACGTTGTCCATGCCGCGCAGTTCCGAGACGAAGGCCTCGTCAGCGCCCTTGGGCTCTGCCGGAAATACATCGACCGCGGCCGAGGCCACGTGGCCACTGCGCAGAGCCTCGGCCAGGGCCGGGATATCGACGATGCGGCCCCTGGCGGCGTTGATGAAGTGCACGCCGGGCCGCATGCGGGCCAGGGTGTCGGCGTTGATCATGTTGCGGGTCAGCTCGGTATCGGGCACGTGGACGCTGACCACGTCGGCCTCGT
The DNA here is from genome assembly GCA_007135355.1 of Wenzhouxiangella sp. Classification (GTDB taxonomy): domain Bacteria; phylum Pseudomonadota; class Gammaproteobacteria; order Xanthomonadales; family Wenzhouxiangellaceae; genus Wenzhouxiangella. The sequence goes on along the minus strand of SLJA01000160.1, from coordinate 1,866 downwards.
CCAGCAGTTCCGCCAGCGAACCCAGGCCGAAGGCGTTGCCCAGCGGCAGCTTGGCGGCGATGTCGTAGTAGATCACGCGCATCCCTAAGCCCTCGGCCAGGATGCCCAGTTGCGAGCCGATGTGGCCGTACCCGACGATGCCTAAGGTCTTGCCGCGCACCTCGTGGGAGCCCTTGGCGCTTTTCAGCCATTCGCCGCGATGGGCCGCTGCATTGCGCGCTGGAATGCCGCGCATGAGCATAATGATTTCGCCCAGCACCAGTTCGGCTACTGATCGAGTGTTGGCGTAAGGCGCGTTGAACACGGGAACCCCGCGCCGGCGCGCCGCGGCCAGATCAACCTGGTCGGTGCCGATGCAGAAGCAGCCGATGGCGGTGAGTTTTTCCGCGCGTTCCAGAGCCTCGGCGGTGATCTGGCTGCGCGAGCGGATGCCCAGGAAGTGCACGTCGCGCAGGCGTTCGGCCAATTCCGCCGCAGGCGGCGCCGTGGGCAGGCTTTCAATGTTGTGGTAGCCGTTTCGCCGCAACTCGTCGATACCGCGCGCATGCACGCCCTCGAGCATGAGAAACTTGATGCGTTCCTTGGCCAGCGACAGGTTTTTGTTCGACATGATGAATCCGATGGATGTTCGCCACAGTGCGTTGAAGTCTGATTATCGCAGTATCGGGTGCGCCGCTGAGCAAGGTCGCCGCGAATGAGCCGCTTTCCCGATCTCGAAGTGCTGAGTGACACTGAGAGCCTGGCCCACTACGGCCGCGACTGGACGCGTTTCTGGGCCCCGGCGCCGGAGCGGGTGGTGTTTCCGCGTAGCACGACCGATGTGGTCGAACTGGTGCGCTGGGCCCGCGCGGAAGAGCGCGCGCTGGTGCCCAGCGGGGGGCGGACCGGTTTGTCCGGCGGCGCCGTAGCCGCCCGCGGCGAAGTGGTGGTGTCGCTTGAGAAAATGCGCGGCCTGGTGGAGCTGAACACGGTCGAGTGCAGCCTGACCGCGCAGGCCGGCATGACGGTCGGCGAGCTGCAGCGGCGCGCGCGGGATGCCGGTCTGTATTACCCGGTTGACTGGGCCGCGGCGGCCTCCAGCCAGCTGGGCGGCAGCATCGCCACCAACGCCGGCGGCATTCGCGTGCTGCGCTACGGCATGACCCGCGACTGGGTGCGCGGTTTGACTGTGGTCGACGGCCGCGGCGAGGTGCTGCAGCTCAACCGTGGCCTGATCAAGAACAATGCCGGTCCGGATCTTACTCAGCTGATGGTCGGCAGCGAAGGCATTTTCGGCATCATCACCGAGGCCACGGTCGGCCTGATCCCGCCGCCGCCGCAACAGTCCCTGCTATTGCTCGCATTTTCGGGACTGGAAGCGGTGATGCCCGCGCTGGCCCGGCTGCAGCAGACGCTGACCCTGTCGGCCTTCGAGTTTTTCGACCGGCGCTCGGTGGGCCATGTCGAGACCGCGCTCGACAAGCCCTTCCCGCTGGATGAGGACGCGTCGTTCTACGCGGTGGTCGAGTTCGACGATCCGGACCAGACCTGCCAGGACCAGGCCCTGGCCGTTTTCGAGGCTCTGGTCGAGGCTGAGCAAGTCATCGACGGGCTGATCAGCCAATCGGATGCCCAGGCCGCCGAGCTGTGGCGCTGGCGCGAGGCAATCAGCGAATCGATCGCGCCGCGCACGCCCTACAAGAACGATTTGTCGGTGCGGGTGGCGCGGGTGCCGGGTTTTCTTGCCGACCTGGAAAGCCTGGTGGCCCGGCACTATCCCGATTTCGAGGTGGTCTGGTTCGGCCATATCGGCGACGGCAACCTGCACATGAACGTGCTGTGTCCGCACGGCATGGATCCGGACGATTTCCGCCGCGCCTGCGACGG
>SLJA01000030.1 GCA_007135355.1 Wenzhouxiangella sp. | reverse complement strand
TGCCCCCATCCTGTGGATAAGTTGCCAATCAATTGGGGAGTCAACCCGTTATGCGTATGGACAAACTGACGGCCCGGTTCCAGCAGGCACTGGGCGAAGCGCAAAGCCTGGCTGTCGGCATGGATCATGCCATGCTGGAGCCCGAGCACATCATGGTCGCATTGCTGGATCAGGAAGGCGGCGGCATTCGCGGCTTGCTGGCGCGCGCCGGCTCGCAAGTCAACGCGTTGCGCTCCAGCCTGGGCGAAAAGCTTGACGGACTGCCCAAGGTTTCCGGTCAGGGTGGACAGATCAACCTGTCCAACGATACCGGCCGGGTGCTCAACCTGACCGACAAGATTGCCCGCGACCGGGGGGATGCCTACATTGCCTCGGAGTTGTTCCTGCTGGCCGCGTTGGACGCCAAGGTGGGCTTGAGCGAGATGCTGCATCAGGCGGGCGTGACCAAAAAAGCGGTTGAAGACGCTATCGAATCGGTACGAGGTGGTGAAAAGGTTGACGACCCCAACGCCGAGGACAGCCGCGAGGCGCTCAAGAAATACACGATCGATTTGACCGAGAAGGCCGAGCAGTCGCGCCTGGACCCGGTCATTGGCCGCGATGAGGAAATCCGCCGCTGCGTCCAGGTGCTGCAGCGCCGGACCAAGAACAATCCCGTCCTGATTGGCGAGCCCGGCGTCGGCAAGACCGCCATTGTTGAAGGTCTGGCCCAGCGCATTGTCAACGGCGAAGTGCCGGAGGGCCTGAAAAACAAGCGTGTGCTCAGTCTGGACCTGGGCGCCTTGATCGCCGGGGCCAAGTACCGAGGCGAGTTCGAAGAGCGCCTGAAGGCGGTGCTGAATGATCTGAAGAAACAGGAAGGCCAGGTCATTCTGTTTATCGATGAGATCCACACCATGGTCGGCGCCGGAAAAGCAGAAGGCGCCATGGACGCCGGCAACATGCTCAAGCCCGCGCTGGCTAGGGGCGAGCTCCATTGCGTGGGTGCGACCACGCTCAACGAGTACCGCGAGAACATCGAGAAGGATGCCGCGCTCGAACGCCGTTTCCAGAAGGTGCTGGTCGGCGAGCCGTCGGTGGAAGACACTATCGCGATTCTCCGTGGCCTGCAGGAGCGCTACGAAGTCCACCACGGTGTCGATATCACCGACCCGGCTCTGGTCGCCGCGGCCACGTTGTCGCACCGCTACATCACCGACCGCAACCTGCCTGACAAGGCGATTGATCTGATGGACGAGGCGGCCAGCCGCATCCGCATGGAGATCGATTCCAAGCCGGAGGCCATGGACCGGCTGGAGCGGCGCCTTATTCAGCTCAAGATTCAGCGCGAGGCACTGAAGAAAGAAACCGACGAGGCTTCGAAAAAGCGCCTGGCCGACTTGGAAGCCGAGATCGACGATCTGGAGCGCGAATTTGCCGATTTGGACGAGGTCTGGAAGACCGAAAAGGCCTCGGTGCAGGACTCAACTCACATCAAGGAAGAACTGGAACGCGTACGCGCCGAGATGGAGAATGCGCGCCGCGCGCAGGACCTGTCGCGCATGGCCGAACTGCAGTACGGCCGCATCCCCGAGCTGGAAAAGCAGCTGGCCGCGGCCGAGTCGGCCGACGCCACCGCCGACTTCAAGCTGCTGCGCAACAAGGTCACCGAGGAAGAAATCGCCGAAGTGGTCAGCCGCTGGACCGGCATCCCGGTCTCCAAGATGCTGGAGGGCGAACGCGACAAACTGCTGCGCATGGAAGAGGCCTTGCACAACCGGGTGATCGGTCAGGACGAGGCGGTCAAGGCCGTTTCCGACGCCATCCGCCGCTCGCGCGCGGGTCTGTCCGACCCCAATCGCCCGAACGGTTCTTTCCTGTTTCTGGGCCCCACCGGCGTGGGCAAGACCGAGCTGTGCAAGTCGCTGGCCCATTTCCTGTTCGATACCGAAGACGCCATGATCCGCATCGATATGTCGGAGTTCATGGAAAAGCACGCTGTGGCCCGCCTGATCGGCGCGCCGCCGGGCTACGTGGGCTACGAAGAGGGCGGCTACCTGACCGAAACCGTACGCCGTCGACCCTACTCGGTGATCCTGCTTGACGAGGTCGAAAAGGCCCACCCGGAAGTCTTCAACATCCTTTTGCAGGTGCTCGACGACGGTCGCCTGACCGACGGCCACGGCCGCACCGTGGATTTCCGCAATACCGTGATCGTCATGACCTCCAACCTCGGCTCCGACCGCATCCAGGAGTTGCAGGGGCAGGGCTACGATGTGATGAAGCAGGCGGTGATGGACGTGGTCGGCCAGCACTTCCGGCCTGAGTTCATCAACCGGGTCGACGAGATCGTGGTCTTCCACCCGCTGGATCGCAAGCAGATTCGGGCGATTGCCTCGATCCAGATCGACGGCCTGCGCAAGCGCCTGGCCGAGCGCGAAATGACCCTGGAAATCAGCGACCAGGCCCTGGACCTGCTCGGCAACGTCGGGTTTGACCCTGTCTTCGGCGCCCGGCCGCTCAAGCGTGCCATCCAGCAGAAGCTGGAAAACGGCCTGGCCCAGCGGATCCTGGCCGGCGAGTTCGGTCCGGGCCAGACGATCAGGGTCGAAGCGGCTGCCGGGGAGTTGATGTTCGGCAGTTAAAGCTCATTTTGATCGGGCCGGCGATGCCGGCTGGGCGCCCGCGTTTCACCTGAAATGTTGGCGCTGCGTTTACCCTGAGCCCAATATCAATATCGGGAGCCTATCGTCATGTCCAACCAGCCCATCGTCGCTGCCTTGTCGCCCAAGGGCGTCGAAGTCGAGAAAGACAAGACCTACTACTGGTGCCGCTGCGGACGCTCCAAGGATCAGCCCTTCTGCGATGGATCGCACCAGGGCTCCGACATCACGCCGCTGAAATGGACCGCGGAAAAAGATGACAAGGTCTACTTCTGCCGCTGCAAGGCCACCGCTGACGCACCGCTGTGCGACGGCACGCATTCCAAGCTGGATGTCGACGTGGGTGACGAAGTCCCGTCGTCGGACAACAACGGTGACGATGCCGACGGCGATGAAGACAGCCCGCCGGAAGCCGAGCCGACGCCCGAAGAGCCCACCGTTGCCCGCATCCACGCGCTGGCGCGTCACGGCCTGGAGGAGTCCGGCCCGCAGGGCGAGATCGGGGCCATGGGTGTGCCGCGCAAGGATTTGCCGCACTGGGATGAGCTGCAGCTGCTGACTGCGCAGCTGGCGCGGCGGCCGCTGCGTGACGATGCCGAGGTCGACACCCGTATGGTCATCGGTCCGCGCGCAAAAAAGCCGCTGGCGCTGGACATTCCCTTGCTGGTCACCGACATGAGCTTCGGTGCCTTGTCCTATGAAGCGCGCATGGCCCTGGCCCGGGGCGCCGAGCAGGCCGGCACCGGCATCTGCTCCGGCGAGGGCGGCTCTATGGACGACGAGCGCGCGGTCAACTCACGCTATTTGCTCGAGCTTGCCCCGGCCCAGTTCGGCTGGCGCTGGGAGTTGCTCGACGAGGTTCGCGCCTTTCACTTCAAGGCGGGTCAGGCCGCCAAGACCGGAGTCGGCGGGCATCTGCCGGGGGCCAAGGTGAATGACAAGATTGCCGAAACCCGGGGCATCCAGGCGGGTGAAGACGCGGTGTCGCCGGCGGTGTTCGACAACATGGTCAAGGCAAAGGATTTCCGCAAGTTTGCCGACCAGGTACGCGAGCGCTCCGGTGGTATCCCGATCGGCTTCAAGCTGTCGGCCAACCACATTGAGGACGATATTGATTTTGCCCTCAAGGTGGGAGCGGACTATCTGATCCTGGATGGCCGGGGCGGTGGTACGGGGGCCGCGCCGCTGATCCTGCGCGACCATATCAGTGTCCCCACCATCCCCGCCTTGGCCCGTGCGCGGCGCCACCTGGACAAGCGCAGCGGACGCGAGGTCACGCTGATCGTGACCGGTGGCCTGCGTACGCCCGAGGATTTCGTCAAGGCCCTCGCGCTGGGCGCCGACGGTATCGCCCTGGGCAACTCGGCCATCCAGGCGGTTGGCTGCGTCGGCGCGCGCATTTGCCATACCAACCGCTGCCCCACCGGGGTGGCCACCCAGGA
>SLJA01000321.1 GCA_007135355.1 Wenzhouxiangella sp. | reverse complement strand
TGATGCTGGAGCAGAAGCGGGCCGAATACGAGGCCCGCGAAAAAAAAAACCTGACTGAACCCGCCGCGGCCGAGGCCGAAGTCTCTTATCCGGCCTCGGCCACGGTGTGCTTCAAGTGCAACACCAAGGCCATGGTGGTGCTCGACGGTTGCCAGACCTGCCTGGCCTGCGGCTACTCCAAATGCGGCTGAGCGCCAGAGCTCCGGGAGCCCAGGTTTTAATGGATGCATCACGCAGAGACGCCGAGACGCGGAGAACGCAGAGCTTAATAAAGTTAATCCTCTGCGACCCCTGCGTCTCAGCGCCTCTGCGTGAGGGCATTTTCACTATTAAGCCTGAGCAACAGTTCCATCCGATAGGCTGACGTTTAATCGCGGAAGTTGGTGAACTGCAGCGGCAGTTCCATCTCGGCGTTTTTCAGTAGTTGGATGACCTGCTGCAGATCGTCGCGCTTCTTGCCGGTCACGCGGACCTGGTCGCCCTGAACCGCGGCCTGGACTTTCATCTTTTCGGCCTTGATCCGCTTGACAATGGCGCGCGCGGTGTCGGCGTCGATGCCTTCTTTGACCAGCACCCGCTGGGTCGCGGTCTTGGCCATGATCACCGCTTCCTGGGGATCGACCGCGGCCAGGTCGATGCCGCGCTTGGCCAGCTTGGCATACAAAATGTCAAGCATCTGCTGGAGCTGGAAATCGGATTCGGTCTTGAGCACGATGACCTTTTCCTCGAGTTCGAAGCTCGATGCGGTGCCCTTGAAATCGAAGCGCGTGGTGACTTCACGATTGGCCTGGTCGACCGCATTGGCCAGCTCGTGGTGATTGATTTCCGAGACAACATCAAAGCTTGGCATATCGGATTCCTCGGCAAAGCGAACTGGGGCAACCGTTATTTTAACGCCGTCCTCCGGCCTACTTGGCGCGCTGCCTTGAACCGCATGATGCGGAATTCGTATACTTCGGGCTCTTTTCTCTAGCCCATCCCAAGGAGTGTGTGCAATATGCCCAATTTCAGAGCGGCAGGCCTGCTGCTGGTTTTTCTGTTCCTGGCCGCCGGTGCGCTGGCCGACGCAACGCCACGGCCGATTACCCATGAAGACTTGTGGCTGATGCCTCGCGTCGGCGCTCCGGCACTGAGTCCGGACGGACGCCTGGCCGTGGTCAGCGTCATGAACCCGGCCTACGATTCGGACGATGCCGAAAGCAATCTATGGTTGATTCACGTCGATGGCAGTGAAGCGCCGCGCCAGTTGACCTTCAGCACCGGCAGCGAGGCCCATGTCAGCTGGAGCCCGGACAGCCGGCGTATTGCCTTCACGGCTCGTCGGGACGGAGATGAAGCTCCCCAGATTCACATGCTTGACCTGGTCGCCGGGGGCGAGGCGCGTCCAATCACATCGATCAGTACCGGCGCGCGTCGTCCGGTTTTTTCGCCCGATGGACAGCGCATCGCCTTTACCAGCAATGTGCACCGCGAGGCCATGAACGACGAGGACAGTCGCCGGATTCGCGAAGAGGAGGACGCGCGCAAGTACAACGTCCTGACTTTTACCGGCTTCCCGACCCGCAACTGGAATACCTGGCTGGACGAGCGCCAGCCGCGGGTGTTCGTGCAGACCATCGGCGAAAGCGAAGCGGTCGACCTCTTGGCCGGCACCGACCTGGCAGCACATCCAGGTTTCGATGGGGCACGAACGGCAGGGGGTACCGAACTCAACCCGATCTGGGCGCCGGACGGCCAATCCATTATTTTCGTTGCCAGCCGCAACCGTGACCGGTTCGCCTTTGATTTCACCCATACCGACCTCTGGCAAGTGCCGGCAGGCGGCGGTGAGCCGCGGCGCTTAACCGGCGAAGATAGCCCGGAAGGCGGCGACAACTGGTCCGGGCCGTCATTCAGCGCCGATGGCAGCACCTTGTTTGTGCTCCGCACGCCCCGCACCGAATACGTATTCAACGCCTCGCGGCTGATGGCGATGGACTGGCCAGGCTTGGACAATCCGCGTGAAATCACCCTGCCGGATCTGCGCAGTGTGCGCGGCTTTGCGGTTGCTCCCTCCGGTGAAGAAGTGTTTCTGCTCGGTCAGGATGCCGGCCTGCAGCGCCTGTACCAGGCCAGCACCGACGGCGGCGAGGCCCGGATTGCCTTCGATCAGTCGGAAGGGGCCTACAGCGGGCTGGTCATTGCCGGCGACGCCGAACAGCCAACGGTGCTGGCCGGCTTTGCCAGCGCCCGGCAGTTTTCCGAGGTGGTGCGCATCGACCTCGAAAACGGCGGCCATACGGCCCTGACCAACTTCACCGGCGACCGCACCGCTGAGCTTGATCTGCAGCCAGTCGAGCATTTCTGGTTCGAGAGCGATGAAGGCCTGCGCATCCACAACATGCTGGTCCGGCCGGCCGGATTCGACCCGGCGCGCCAGTATCCGCTGCTGGTGCTGATGCATGGCGGCCCGCATGCCATGTGGACCGACAGCCCCCACATTCGCTGGAACTACCACCTGCTGGCCGGCAGCGAGTTCGTTGTGCTGCTGACCAACTTCAAGGGTTCGACCGGATTCGGAGAAGACTTCGCCCGGGCGATCCAGGGTGATCCACTCCGAGGCCCGGCCAATGAAATCAATCAGGGCGCTGATGTCGCAATCGAACGCTTTCCCTTCATCGACGGCGAGCGTCAATGCGCCGGGGGTGCGAGCTACGGCGGCCATCTTGCGAACTGGATGCTGGGCGCGACCGACCGTTATCGCTGCTTGGTCAGCCACGCCGGCCTGGTCAACCTGATCACCCAATGGGGCACCAGCGATGCCGTTTTCCATCGCGAGGCCAACCTGGGTGGGCCGCCGTGGGAAATCCCCGAAGTGTGGCTGGACCAGAACCCGCTGATGTACGCCGCCAACTGGCAAACGCCCATTCTGGTCACCATCGGGGTCAAAGATGAACGCGTGCCGCTGGCCAATACACTGGAGCTGTGGACCGCGCTGCAGCGCCAGCAGGTCGAAAGTCGGCTACTGGTCTATCCGGACGAGGACCACTGGATCATGAGTGGGCACAACTCGCGCCACTTCTACGGCGAAGTCGACGCCTGGCTGCGCCGCTGGCTGCTGGAGGAGTAACGCAAAAAGCCCCGGGCCTGGCCCGGGGCTTCCTACTGCTTGCCTTGAGAGGCGAAGCTCAGGTCTAGAGAACCAGGGGCTCCCAGACGCCGGCAAGCAGTACGGCGGCTCGCAGGAACAACACACCAGCCAGGGCGGCAACCGCCGAGACGATCAGCAGCGGTTTCTTCTTGCCGAACATCAGGGTGAACACGCCGATCGCCAACGGCAGGAGAATGCCGATGCCGATTACGCCGACCCAGGTCATGAACGCCAGGTCGCCGGAGAACATGCGCTCGGCGCCGATTCTCGCCCCGACCGAACCCACGGTCAAACTGATGTGGATAAAGGCCAGTACCGCCAGCAGCTTCATCACGTCCAGACCCATGCCCAGTCTCAGGCCGAATGCGGCTTCACGCTCGTCAGCCCAGCCCAGAACATAGAACAGCTCGATCAAGGCAATCGTCGCCACACTGGCACTGATCACCCAAAGCACCGGGATCAGGGCTGTATTCCACAAGGGAACACCCGCTGCCGTGGAAATCAGAAAACCACTGTAGACCGTGGCAAAAAAGCCGGCCGCGGCGAAGCCGATCAGGAACAAGTTGCTCTGATTCAGTACCGCCGCCCAGCGCAGGAACCAAAACCGCTGCAGGAACTGGATATTGGCCAGCACGACCACGGCCGAGAACGCCAGGTGTATCGACAGGATCACAAAGCCCCAGAACATCCACGACTCAAAGTTGAACGAGAATTCCACGATGGCGTAGAAGATGGTGATCGGCAGATTCCACCAGCGAGTCAGGTGACTGACGACCAGCAACAGTCCAATTACCAGCGAGCCGAAAATCGTGAACGCCAGCGGTGCTCTGCGCATGAAGTAGTAGGCCACCGAGCCCATGCCGGCAAGGCCGACAAACCAGAGGAACAGGGCAATCGACCAGCTCCAGTGCGCCACATCGGCCTGAAGTGTGAGATCAGCGACATTCATGATGAGCTCTCCAC
>SLJA01000349.1 GCA_007135355.1 Wenzhouxiangella sp. | reverse complement strand
CGGGTTCGGTCGTAAACGATGAAGCGTCCTCTATGACCTTCACTTGCGCGACAAACCGGTAGCCGAAGCCGCGGACGGTCTGAATCACCTCCTGACGTTCGCCATCGTCGTCCACGGCGGCGCGCGCTTTGCGCACGGTCTGGCTGATAACCGTATCGGAGATCACTCGATCCGACCACAATGCCTCGGCCAATTCGTCTTTGCTTACCGCGCGATCGCGATGCAGCAGCAGGTAACGAATCAACTCCAGCGCTTTCGGCTCGACTGCCACGGATTCCTCTTCCCGCAACAACTGACGCAGGTTCCAGTTCAGCTTGAAGGCGCCGAAAGTCAGCTGACTGTCGTTCATCTTTGTCGGAAGGTAGACCGCGCAACTCTGTGATTGGGCTTTATGGTACCTCACTCGCAATTTGGGTCGCCAGCGAGCAGTCGTGGAACATCGGCGTCTCAATTTTCAGCCCTAAAACATGCGCTGACTAGAGATCTCATGCATGACCATTCAATGATGGCTCAGTGACCGCTACGGATCCGGCAGTATTCCAGGAGTCAGTCAGCAAGGGGTCTGCGAAGGTATGGAGCGGCGGGCAATGATTCAAAGAAATCACGCAAAAGTCATGATTTCCTCATGCGAATCGCGTCTCGTCGGCAACAGAATCGGCCTCGCCATATTCGTCAAAAAACATGCGAGGACCGAACATGATTCGATGGGTTTGCCTGCTCTTGTTGTTAGTACCGTTCAGCGTACTGGCTAACACAAGTTTTACCTACCAAGGCCAATTGATGGACGGCGGCCAGCCTTTCAGCGGTGAGGTTGATATCGAATACGCCCTCTATGCGAACGATTCCGGTGGCAGTGCCATTCGCTCCGGGCGTCGATCTGTTCAGGTCAGCGATGGCCTTTTTCAGCTTGAGATTGACTTTGGCACCCCAGCCTATGAATCGGGATTGTGGCTGGAACTGACAGTTGATGGTCAGACTCTTGATCCGCGCCAGCTGATCACCGCCGCGCCGCTGGCTATTCGCAGTCTGGATGCCGGGGGCGGCAGCCAGTGGGTTGATGAAGGCTCGGGCATCAGCTATCAGGGTGGAAACGTTGCCGTCGGACACCCAGCCACTGGGAACCCGCAGACCTTGTCAGTGCGCTCGGAGAGTGGTGAGGATCCATTCAGCGTGCTCAACCAGACAGGGATTCGCACTTTGCATGCTCAAAACAATGCCGGGATCACCGTCGGTGGCTTCTTCCTGGCACCGGACAACGGTCTGATGGTGCACGGGGACGCCGCACAGGAGTTGGGAAGCAACGGGCTGGTCAAGGCAGCGGCCGTGGTCCAGTGCAGCACAGCAGCCACCGCCGAGGTCATTCGCTTCTTCAATAACGATCGGACTGTGTCGACTGATGTGACCGTCACGGGGCTGAACACTGGCCGATGCAGGGTCAATTTCGGCATGAACCTGAGCGGTCGCTATTGGCAGGTGACTCCGGTGCAGGATCCGGCTGGAGCAGATTTTGGTGCTTCCGACACTGTAAGACTCGCCAATTGCCATATATGGAATCAATCGCCCAATTCGCACGAGCTGACCTGTGGCGTTCGAGTTGGCGGCTCGGGCAGTTACGTCGGCATGCCCATCATGATTACGATCTTTTGAATGGCTATGGGAGGTTTAGTCCAATGAGATATGACCCATGCAAGTTTGTCATTATGCCGGTGGCGATCATTGGCCTGGTGCTAACTCAGCTCGTAAGTGCCGATCGAAACACCGCAGATAATCCAGCGGCGGACGGCATCACTCAGGGCAGCGGGTTTTCGATACCTTGGCACACCATCAATGCGGGTGGCACGGTTTCGGCCAGCGGCGGGAGCTGGACTCTGGCGGGCACGATCGGACAGTTCGACGCCACGGCAGCTGGGGCGCTTTCCGGTCGAAATTGGGCTGTTACCGGTGGCTTTTGGGCCGCGGGATTCGAATCGGCTCCAACGATTGATCAACTGTTTTCTGATCGTTTCGAACTGCTGTTACCGCGGCAATAGATTGCGCCATTCGTCGATCTGAACTGCCGCGAGGAGGCTTATGAGCACTTTTCCGCGTTGTTTCCTAATCGCCCTTGTCTGCCTGACAGCTTGGTCTCCAATTCTCTTGCATGCCTCTAGCGAGATCAGTTATCCGCGCTACGGCATTGCCTTTACGCCGCCGGCCGGCTGGGAAGGCGAAGAGACGGCCTACGGCTATGTCATGGGGTCTCACACCCACCCGGGGCTGATCGTCGTCACTCTGCATGAAATCAACTCCATGCGGGAACTGCAGATGCTGGCCGCGCAGCAATTGACCGACGGGGTTTCTTACGCGCTGGCACCGGTCGGGGTGGCCCAGGCGATTGATGAGCGCACCGTGGCCGGTGAGTTTCAGGGCTGGTTCGGCGGCGAGCAGGCACGGGCCTATGCTGCGGCCATGGTTAATCCACACGGACCGGGTTTGCTGGTTCTCGGCGTGACTTCGGCTGCCGCTTACGGTCCGGCCCAGCGCCAGGCGGTGCTCGAGCTGGTCGAGTCGGTCACATTCAGCGCTCGCGAGCGCGGCGAGGTCGATCAGCAGTGGACCCAACGCCTGGCCGACCACCGCCTGATTTACATCAGTTCCAGCGGCGGCAGCCGCAGCGGCAGCTCAGGCTTCGCGTCCTCGCGCACCGAGGCCGATCTGTGCCGGAACGGCCGCTTCAGCTTCAGCAGCTCCTCGCAGGTGGCAGCGACTGTGCCGGGCGTTTCCGGCCACAGTCACGGCGGCGACAGCGGTAGCGGACAGTGGCGAGTCGAAACCGGCAGCGGCGATGCCGGCGTGCTGATCCTGGAGTTCGACGACGGACGCACGCAGGAATATCGGCTGACGCCGCGCGCGGAAGCCGGCGAGATCAACGTCGACGGCCAGCGCTGGTTCTTGAGCCGCAGCCGATCAGCCTGCGGCTGAGCAAGACTGACAGCCTCTGCGTCGCGCTACCAAAGATGGGTGATCGCTTCCTGTATTGGCTGCTGTCCGGATTTTTCGCGCTGGGCCTGATTTTCCTGGCCGCCGCCGTCTGGGAGGGCAGGCAGACCGCGCAATTTCTCGACGGTGCCGAACGTGCCGAAGGCGAGGTCTTTCGGGTCACGGTCAGCATGGGGCAGGGCATCCGCCTGACCGATGCGCGTGTGAGATTCCAAGCTGGTGATGGTCAATGGCATGTTTTTCGAACCGGATACGACAGCCGGGCCGAAGTCGTGGGTGACCGGCTGCCGGTCGTCTACCGGCCCGAAGACCCGACCCACGCCCGTGTGGATGGACTTCTGTCGCTTTGGTTCGTCGCCGCCGTTTGGGCGTTTCTTGGCGTGGGCTTTGCGGGGCTTCCCTTGTTTTGGCTGTTCACGATCTGGCGCCAGGTGCGCGATGGCCCTGTCATGCGCCGACCGCCCCGCAAGCCGCGTCTGCCGCCGTGAGGCAGTTCCATTGCCGGTTTTGCAGGCCGATTTCTGAGTGGTCAGCAGGAAATAACCGAAAAATCATGTGTTGGTCATGCATTCGGCGGGGCCAGCGGAAAGACTCGGCACCAAGTGAAATCCTTGTGGGGAGAGACTCATGCTGAGAGCGACAAGCTGCTGGGTGTTGATGCTGGTGCTGTCGTCGTCGGCGCACGCTCAATACCTGATCAACTCACCCGGCGACGCCGGACGCTCGCCCAGCGCTATTTTTGCTATTTGTGATACCGGCAGCACCGTGGTCAACCCCAATACGGGACAGTCGGTCACCGAATGCACGCTCAGGGCTCTGATTGAAACCGTCAACCAGCTGCCGGCGGGCAGTTCGTCCACGGCGGGCTTCGTTGATTGGATTCCGACCCAAGGCAGCCTGCCGTTCACCAGAATCTTCCCGCAGGCGCCGCTTCCAGCAATCAACCGTCGATTGCATCTGGATGGCACCACGCACCCGAATTATGACCCCGATGTTCTCAATGCCGCGCCCAGGGTCGTACTGGATGGTGACCAAATGCCGCCTCAGCCTCCGCAAACGGCCAACGGCCTGCTGATCACCAGTGGGGGATCAGGCTCCCAGTTTGAGGCCATCAGTG
>SLJA01000242.1 GCA_007135355.1 Wenzhouxiangella sp. | reverse complement strand
GGCTGGAACCCGGCCGGCCAGTCAGCCTGGGTCAATCCGCCTTCCCATGCGGGAATTCGACCGTCTTCGCTACCAGCCCGAATCGACCCCATGGGTGTGAGATCGTTGCCGAGCCGGGCAATGTTTTCCGGGGTCCGAGGGATGATCACATCAGCCAACTCAGCGGCCCGACGGGCCTCGGCGCGCGCACGCTCCTCGGCCGCCGCCGCGCGGGCCGCTTCGGCTTGCTCGGCTTCCAGCTGGGCCAGGCGCGCGGCCTCGGCCTGCTCTGCCGCCAATCGTTCGGCCTCAATGCGCTCGGCTTCGGCTCGCTGCTCAGCCTGCCTGCGGGCTTCAGCCTCAACGGCAGCCAATCGCTCGGCTTCGGCTCGCTCTGCTGCCAGCCGCTCCGCTTCGGCCTGCCGCTCGGCTTCACGCCGCGCTTCAGCTTCTGCGGCCGCCAGACGCTCGGCTTCGGCACGTGCGGCTCGCTCGGCCTCGGCCTGACGTCGCGCTTCCCGTTCGGCCTCGGCTGCAGCCTGCCGAGCGGCCGCTTCGGCGGCCTCTTGTTCCGCCCGCTGCTGTGCCAGACGTTGTTGCTCTGCCGCTTCAGCCTCGCGCTGCTGCCTTGCCGCGGCGTCGCGCTCAGCTTGAGTGGTAACGGTCTGCCCGGCCGGCGCCCCTGGATCGGTCGGCGGCACCGCACAGGCGGCCAGGGCCAGCAAGACAGCGCCGCTGATTCCGGCGGGCACGATGGATCGTTTGATGCTCATGGTGGCTGCGCCTCCCGCGGTCAGAACGAGTAGCTGATCGAGGCCGAAACGAAGTCGCGATCACCCAGCAAGTTATTGATGCCGGCACCCCAGAAGTTGGTGTAGGCAAAGTCCAGACGCCACCGCGCCTGGAAATCAAAGGCCACTCCCAGCGTCGCTTGTTTGCGGCCGGCGATGAAATTGCCACCTGGCCCCGGAGAGACGCCGTTGACGTCGTGGTTGAAAGCGAAGCGCGGGGTCATATTCCAGGCCGTCCCAAAAACATTGTTGTAGGTCGGCGCCAGCAACAGGCGGTAACCCCAGCTAAATGAGGTCGCGAATCCATCTTCCAGCGTGACCGGATTGCGGCTGTTGCCGCCGGTCAGACGAGAGGGACCACCGCCGGTATCCGTACCGGGGCCTTCGAAACGCATGACGTCGCGGTCGGGCAGATTCCAGAAGTGGGTCGCGCCTGCTTCCATCACGACCGCTATCTGGTCGGCGTTGATCCAGTTGTTCGGACCGATCAGACGGGTCAGGGTCACCTGGGCCTGGCTCATGCGACGGCGTTCGTAGCCTTCGATAAACTCGCCCGGCGCGTACTCTCCCAGCTGACTACGGAAACGATCAAATTCGCTGGGCAGCACGGCATTGAGCGGCGACAGGCCGGCAAACAGCAGCTCGACATCGTCGATCTGTATCGGCAGGTTGTTGCGGTAGCTGACTTCACCGCCAACCGACCAACCAGAGATGTTGGTGTTGAAGCTGATCCCGAACAGGTTGATGTCTTCCGGGTATTCGACGATGACGCGACCGGTGGTGATGTCCGGGCTGGTCACTGCCTGGCCCGACAACAACGGCAGACGGCTGTGGTAGCGCAGATAGAAGAAACCGAACTCGGTGTCATTCAGCCACGGCGCGAAGTAGCGCAGCGCCACACCCCATTGTCCGCCATCACGGGCTTCGATATCTTCCTGACGGCGCGGGAAGGCGGCGCTACAGCCCAGCGCGACCAGCTGCGGCGGCAGACCGGAATCGCTCAGGCCGAACTGGCCCTGGCGGCAGACCGGATCATACAGGTCGGTGTTGCGCACCGGCTGCGGTACCAGGCCAAAGTTCAGCATGGCGTATTGGCCGCCGGCGGTGGCGAAGTCATTGGTGGCAAAGAAAGTGCCGGAGGGCTCGGCTTCCACCGCGTCCCACTCGAACATGATCAGCGCTTCGGCCGAGAGGTTGCGAGTCAGATCGGTGCTCGCCCACAACATGTTCAGGGGCAGGAAGGCATCGCGCAACTCAGCACCCGCCGTCCGCAGGGCGGTGATGTCGACCGGATTGATGGTGTTGATGCCGCCGGGAATAAAAGTACTTTCACCCCAGCTGACCACTTGGCGACCGAGTCGCATGGACAGCAAGCGGTCTCCGGGGAGGCCAATATCGCCAAAAATAAAGGCGTCCAGCAAACGGGCGCGCTCGCCGGCCTGGTCCTTGGCGTCACTGGACAGGAAGTCCGCATCGTTGAGCGTGAAGTCGTAGAAATAGTTACCGCGGACAAAAGCACCCCAGTTACGCCAGTTAATCGACAGCTCCGAGGTCACGCGGGCGGCGTTGAAAATCGGATCCCAGCGGTCGAAGTTGAGGTTGCCGTCGTCGGAGTTGGCCGAGAATCGGCCGCGGGCAGCGATCTGCTGCTCAAGCGGTAGCGCCCCGACCGTCGGGTTGAAGTGCGACTTGGCGATCAGGTCGTCATCGCGGCGGCCGGTGCGCATGCCGATGCCATAGCTGATCGTGGTATCGATCTGGACACTGGCTTCACCGACTTCGAAATTGATCGCCGAAGCGGGGCTGGCCGCCAGGGCCATCGCGACCGCACTGGCCAACAGGCAAGGGCGCAGGATACGAGCCTGACGACGGTTGTTCTTGATAAAGCGATTCATGGTTCGTCTCCCTGTCAGTCAGTCTCGATGAGCGAAGGGTTGCCGATCTGTACGGCCGCCCCACCGGATGCCACCATGCTGGCGGCCTGGCCCTGCATTTCGGCGGTCACCGCGGGTCCGTCCGCAGGCGACAGCAGCGAACCATGCCCGCCCTGGATCATGCGCACCGCACCGCGAATCCCCATCGGATCCTGGGTCGTGCCGGTAATCGGTGCCAGACCCATCACTCGGATCATCGGCTCGGTTCCCGACAGGGGCGCGCCGGCCACGGCGTTGGGGACAACCGCATCGCCACGCACTTGCTGCAGCAGCACACTGTTGGTCTGCACCGTCAGCGCGCCCCAGTTGATCGGGTCAGCCGAGTCCACCACGGTTTGGGCCGCCAGCAGGAACTGGGCAAATTCCGCGCTACCCGGCTGCACGCCAGCCGCAGCCAGACCGGCGCGGATGACCGGACCAAAGGTCTCGGAGCCATTGAGCAGATTGGCAATACCGCCGCCAGGCACGGACAGCACGCCGTTGTTCACGGTCGGCTCAACCGCCAGGAACGCCGTGCCAGCCATGGCGCCCAGCGACTGGCCGACAAAATTGATGTTGGAGCCATCGAAGTCACCCAACCCGTCGCCATTGAGATCAATGAACGGAATGTTGATCGCCAGCGAAGATAGATCGACCTGGGCCTGGCGCAGGTTGTCGCGCGAGGTCAGCAGGCTTTGCAGGTTGATGAACCAGGTACCCGATGGATCGATGTTGCCATCCGGGCCGGGCGTGCCGGTCTCGTTGTTCTGCAGGTCGAGATCAAAAGTACGCTCGGCGGCGATCGGCGCAAACGGCGTGTTACCGATGTAGAAGGGATTGGTGACATCGGTGATGCCATGCAGGGGCTTGTCGATCGCGACCACCGCGAAACCGATCGAAGCCATGGTATCGGCCAGCGCCAGCATGTTTGTGCGGTTGCCGGTGATGCCGTGCTGGAAGATCACCACCGGCCAGCCGGCGGCCGGGCGAACCTGGCCGGAGTTGGCGTTGGGGACGGTAATCAGCATCGGCGCAACCTGGCGGGCACGCTCGACCGGTATCGGATTGGCCACGGTCACGTTGGTCGAGGTCGGGTCCAGCCCCAGCGCATCGAATGGCGGCACGTAGGCACCCGGCGCGGCCTGCCAGAAGCCGGTCAGCGCCGCGGTCGGGTTGTCGGCGCTGGGCACCGGCAGGAAATAAGGTAGTTCCACGACGCCGAGGTAGATGTCGGCAATACCCGGCGAGGCACCCGGCGGCAGCACGTCCGCCGTAGTCAAGCAAACGCCCGGCGCGGGACAGGCCTGGCCGACCTGGGTCGAGGTCCGACGCAGCGTCGAGCGGATGGTGCCCAACACGGGGGTGATGGCTTGGGTGGTGGCGGTAAACGACAACACGATGTCATCGCGCGCAATGCC
>SLJA01000035.1 GCA_007135355.1 Wenzhouxiangella sp. | reverse complement strand
TTGCAGAACAATCCAAACATTGCGTTGATCGAGGAAGATGGTCGCCGCTACCTGATGGCCGACGAGGTGCCCTACGGCATCACCATGGTTCAGGCCGACCAGGTCAGCGACGGACTAGCCGGCAACCGCATGGTCTGCGTGATCGACTCCGGCTACTACATCGGCCACGCCGACCTGCAAACCGAGAATGTCACCGCCACACCGGATTCGCGCAGCGGCGATCCGTTCATCGACCCCTGTGGACACGGCACTCATGTCACCGGCACCATCGCGGCGCTGGCCAACGGTTCGGGCGTGCTCGGTGTAATGCCCAGCGGTAACGTCAACCTGCACATCATCAAGACTTTCGGCAACGACAACTGGGGCGGTGGGTCCTGCAGCTACAGCTACAGCTCATCGATCCTGGCCGCGGGTTACGCCTGTGCCGAGGCCGGTGCCAATGTGATCAATATGAGCCTGGGCGGCGGCAGTTCCAGCAGCACCGAAGCTGCGGGCTGGCTGGACATCTACGAAAACCTCGGCGTCCTGCCGATCGCCTCGGCCGGCAACGCGGGCAACACGTCGTTCAGCTATCCGGCCTCCTACCCGGCCGTGGTGTCCGTGGCGGCTATTGACGAGAACAAGAACCTGGCCAGCTTCTCGCAACGCAACAGTCAGGTTGAACTGGCCGCACCTGGCGTGGGCGTGCTCAGCACCGTGCCGTTCGCCAACGCCAACGTGAGCGTGGACCGCGACTACCTGGTCGAAGCCATGTCGCGTTCGGCCAGCACCACGACCTCCGGCACCCTGGTTGACGGCGGATTCTGTACCTCGGCCGGCAATTGGTCGGGCCGCGTGGTTCTTTGCGAGCGAGGTCTCGTCAGTTTTTCAGACAAGGTCAATGCCGTCCAGGCCGGCGGCGGTGTCGGCGCGATCATCTACAACAACGAGCCCGGGGGTTTCGCCGGCGAGCTTCAGTGTGGCGGCCGACCCAATCGCCCCTGCTCCTCCATTCCGGCGGTGAGCATGACCCAGGAAGACGGCCAGTCGCTGGTCAGCTCCCAGCTGGGCAGCAGCGCCACGGTCTCTACCGTTCGCACCGTCCCGGCGACGGGCTACGCGTTCTATAACGGCACCTCGATGTCGGCACCGCACGTGTCGGCTGTTGCCGCCCTGGTGTGGAGCTATGCGCCGGAGTTGACGGCTACCGAGATCCGCAATGCGCTGACTGCCAGCGCCATGGATCTTGGAACGCCCGGTCGCAATAACGAGTTTGGCTATGGTCTAGTCCAGGCCAAGGCCGCGCTGGACTTGCTCGAACTGGGCGGCGGCGACCCGGGCCCCGGCCCTGACCCCGAGCCGGAACCCGAGCCCGAGCCCAACCAGCCGCCGACTGCGGCCTTCAGCTTCAGTTGTGATGAACTGGCCTGCAGCTTCGACGGCAGCGCCAGCAGCGACCCCGATGGCGACATCGTCAGCTTCAGCTGGAGCTTCGGTGACGGCAGCTCGGGTACAGGCGCTGTTGTCAGCCACACCTATTCCGGTGACGGCTCCTACACGGTCACGCTCACCGTCACCGATGACGAAGGGGCGACCGATTCGACCAGCCAGCAAGTCACGGTGGCCGCCATTCCGGAAGATGATGATGAAGACGACGACGAGGGCGGCGGTGACGTTGGCACGGTTTCCGTCGGCAACATCAGCGTTAGCGTTCGTGCGCGTGGCCCATGGCGGAACGGCGAAGCATTGGTCACGGTGGTCGATGGTGACGGCAACCCGGTCGCCGGCGCTACCGTTACCGGTACCTTTAGCGGTGACGTCAGTGGCACCGTGACCAGCGATGCGACCGGCGGCAACGGCGTGGCCTTCCTGGAGAGTGACCGGGCCCGTCAGAACTCGATCAGTTTCACTTTCTGCGTTGACAGCATCAGTGCCTCTGGCCTGGACTATGACGCCGACGGCAACGCAACAACCTGCGTTTCCAACTGATCAGGCGGCCTGGCTGCTGTTGTGATCGGAAAGCCCCGCCGCGTGCGGGGCTTTCAGCTTGAGGCGCCGCAAAAAAGAACAGCCATCACTTGACGCTGGCAGCGGGCGCGGTAAAACTTGGCGGCATTCACTTTTCTCGCAGAGGGAAACCACATGAACACCCGCGTTTTTCTGATTATTGCCATCGTTGCCGGCCTGGTCTTGTCCACGCTGGCGCTTGCCAACCCGTCGGTTGAGGATCAGATCAAGGCACGCCAGTCGGCTTATACCTTCATGAGTTGGAACATGAACCGCATTCGCGCCCAGGTCATTGACGAGGACGTGCCTTTCAACGCCGCTCAGGTTCAGGGCTGGGCCAACGCCATCGCCGCCGCGGCCAACTCCAACATGAGCCTGATGTTCGGGCCCGATACCGTACAGGGCACCGGCTGGAAGCCGACCCGCCTGCGTCCGGAGTTCTTCCAGGACATGGCGCGCACCGGCGAGATCGCCAGCAACTTCGTCCAGCAGGCCAACGCCCTGGCCGAGGCGGCTGAAACCGGCGACCCTGCCGCCATCGCCGCGCAGTTCCGCCAGACCGGTGAAGCTTGTGGCGCCTGCCACCGTCCGTTCCGCGCTCCGGAATAAGTCCAGCCTCCAGTGGTCCTTCAACCTGATAACTGGGCGTTCAGCGTTCCTGTGGTGCTTCGCTGTAAGGAGCGCCGCGCTGCAGGCCGGATCAAGTCTTAAGGGTCGGCCCGGAGACCGTCCGGGCCTGTTCCTCAACCGGGGCATGTTGGTCGGCGGCATCTTGTTCCAGCGCTGACCTTCCTTCACCGTTCATAGCGTGCAACGGCTTTATGGTTGCATCATGGAAACCGCCAATCCAAACGTGACCGTGTGGTTCGACGGCGCCTGCCCCCTGTGCCGGCGCGAGATCGCCATGATGCGCCGGCTGGATCGGCGCGGCCGCATCGATTTTGTCGATGTCGCTTCGGCCGACAGCACATGCCCTCTGGACCGCTCTGAACTTCTGGCCCGCTTCCATGCGCGTGAAAACGGACGCATCGTGGATGGCGCCGAGGCTTTTGCCGCGATGTGGCGTGCCATTCCCATCTTGCGACCGCTGGGCCTGATCGCGCGTTTTCCACCCGCGCTGTGGGTGATGGAGCGGATGTATCGGGTGTTTCTGCGCGTTCGACCCCGGCTGCAGGCGCTGGTTGCTGATTAGGTAGCCCAGCCTACAAGCCGCCGTCGCCGTGGTCACTGCGCACCCGCGGGGCGAAAACGGCCTGGTCGGATGTTTCCCGGAAATGCGCCAGCGCCCAATGCACCGAGGGAAAAGCCAGCTGATCCCAGGGAATCTCGTCCCAGGTGAACAAGCCCACCTCACGCGATTCCGGCCCGGCCGCGATCTCGGGTGTCACCAGGCGCGCGCGGTAAATCAGCTGTACCTGGCTGATGCGGGTGATGGCATAGGTGGCCAGCAGCTGGTCGATTTCCAGCCTGGCCCTTGCTTCCTCCCAGGCTTCACGAAGCGCCCCGGACTCGGGACTTTCGTTCAGCTCCAGGTAGCCGGCCGGCAGGGTCCAATAGTTGTCGCGCGGCTCGATCGCGCGCCGACACAACAGGATCTTGTCTTCCCAGGTCGCGACCGAACCGACCACGATCTTGGGGTTTTCGTAATTGACGAAGCCGCAGCGCTCGCAGACCAGGCGTTCGCGGTCATCGTCCTGCGGGGCGCGGCGGCTGAAGCGGATTGTTAGAGAAGAATGATCTGGCATACAGCCAAGCTTAGCGGCTGGCCTGTGACCATGGCGCGCTGAGTTCGGCAGACGGAGGGATTGCGCTTTGAGCCACTACCAACCGAGATCAGGTGGCGGTGGCGGTGGCGGCGGAAGCAGCGCGCCGTTGGCCACCCACACGACTCCGATCGCGACCAACACCGCAACCACGAAGGTGATCCAGCCGCCGCCGCGGGCGTCGTGGGCGTGACGCGACTCGACCTGCTTGCGCCCGCTGATCATGGGCTTGACCAGGCGCTCGCGCTTGATCAATTCATGGAAGGCGATGGCGGCCAGGTGCAGGGCAATCAAACCGTAGATCACCCACTCCATGCGCATGTGCCAGCTGGTCAGCTGGCTGGCCGTGGCACT
>SLJA01000082.1 GCA_007135355.1 Wenzhouxiangella sp. | reverse complement strand
CGACCACGCCCTTCTCGCGCAGCATCTGGGTGATGGTCAGCACCAGGTCGGTGGCGGTGGTGCCCTCGGGCAGCTTGCCGGTCAGCTTGAAGCCGATCACCTGCGGGATCAGCATGGAAATCGGCTGGCCCAGCATGGCGGCCTCGGCCTCGATGCCGCCCACGCCCCAGCCCAGGATCCCCAGTCCGTTGATCATGGTGGTGTGCGAGTCGGTGCCGACCACGGTGTCGGGCCAGGCCATCAGTTCACCGTCGACCTTCTCGCCAAAGACCACGCGCGAGAGGTGCTCGAGGTTGACCTGGTGGACGATGCCGGTGTTGGGCGGGACGACCTTGAAGTTGTCGAAGGCGCCCTGGCCCCAGCGCAGGAAGGCGTAGCGCTCCTTGTTGCGCTGGAACTCGATGCGGTTGTTCAGGTCCAGCGCGTCGGCGCGACCGTAGTTGTCGACCTGCACCGAGTGGTCGATGACCAATTCGGCCGGCGAGAGCGGGTTGATGCGCTTCGGATCGCCGCCGAGTTTTTTCATGGCATCGCGCATGGCCGCCAGATCGACGATGGCCGGTACGCCGGTGAAGTCCTGCAGCACCACGCGGGCCGGGGTGAAGGAGATCTCGGTATCCGGTTCGGCCTTGGCGTCCCAGTTGGCCAGGCCGGCGACGTCACTTTCGGTGATGTTGAGGCCGTCTTCGTGACGCAGCAGGTTTTCCAGCAGGACTTTCAGGGAGTAGGGCAGCCGCTCGACTGCCGGGTGCTTTTCGGCCAGTTTCTTCAGGCTGTAAAAACCGTAGGTCTTGCCGGCGGCATCAAATTGATCACGGCAGCCAAGCTCATCACGCATGCGGGATTCCTCCAGAGTAATGGGTGGTCTGCGGCCCCATGCCTGACGACGAACGTGACCGCAACGTCATTCAACTCCTGATTTTAGCATGCGCGTCGAGATTTGAAGGCCGTATTGAGCGCGCAGTGGCGGGCGGGCAGCGGCCCTACGCGCAGTGTGGCGGTTCACACGGCAAGCAAGTGCTCGGCCTGCTGCAGCATGCGTCGGCGCTGGAACAACAGGCGCCACTGGCGACCGCCAACCTGCTGCCACAAAAAGGCCGAGCGAATGCCTGCCAGCAGCAGGGCGCGGACAAAAGCGACCTTGTCGGGCTGGCGCAGATACTCCGGTCTGCCGCTGACGGTCAGGCGAAACGGCAGGCTGGAGATATGACGCTCATAAACGTCAGCCAGCTGGCTGATGACTGACTCATCGAGCAGCTCCTCGCTGTCGCGCCAGGCTGACTCGACCAGGCTGATTTCGCGTCCCAGCGCGTTCTGGCGTTCGCTGTCTCGTTGCACGGCCCTGGCCAGTTTTCCCAGCCCCAGCGCGTAATTGAGACTGAGCATGCTGTCTTGATTGTTGCGCGGGCCGAACAGCTCAACCAGGACCCGCAACCCCATACGGACTCCGCCGAGCCCGCCGTATACGGCTTCGGTGGATTCCGCTTCCAACCTGAAGATGCTGTCGAGGCTGGCGCGCGCGGCCTGCTGACTGCAGGTGCCCGAGCTGGCCGTCTGACGGACCAGTTCTCCAACCTGAAGCATGCCGGCAAAGGCGATCGTCGAATCTCTCATGGCGCGTGTTCAGTCAGCCTGATCAAAGGGTTGTAAGGGTTGCAGCCAATCCGGCGCAGGCGCGTCGCAAGATGCGATGACCCCGCCGCCCAGACATATATCGCCATCGTACAACACCACCGACTGACCCGGCGTCACTGCACGCTGCGGCTGCTCGAATGCCAACACCAGGTGATCATGATCGGCTGCCAGTACCCTACAGGCCTGGTCGGGTTGGCGGTAGCGCACCTTGGCTGCCAGGTGGCTGCCGACACGGGGCGGCTTGTCGCTGATCCAGTTCACCTGCACCGCTTCCAGTCGCCTCGACATCAGCAGGGGGTGCGTGCTGTCTTGCACGGCGCATAGACGATTGCCGGCAAGATCCTTGGCGGCCACATACCAGGGCGCCTCGTCAAAACCGGCCCGCCCGCCGATATTCAACCCCTTGCGTTGGCCCAATGTATAGTGAATCAGCCCTTTGTGCCGGCCAATGAATTCGGCATCCGGGGTCAGGATGAGACCAGGCTCGGCGCGCAGGTAGTGGTCGATGAAGCGGTCGTAATTGCGCTCGCCAATAAAGCAGATGCCGGTCGAATCCTTTTTGCGCGCCACTGCCAGTGCAGCCTGATCCGCCATGGCCCGGACCTCGGATTTTTCCAGTTCGCCGAGTGGAAACAGCGCGCGTCGGAGTTGTTCCTGGCTCAGTGCGTGCAAAAAATAGCTCTGATCCTTGGCCGGGTCGCGTCCCTTGAGCAAGGACACGCTGCCGTCGGCATTGTCGCGTCGCCGCGCGTAATGGCCGGTCGCGATGCGCTCGGCGCCGAGGTCCCGCGCATGCTCGACGAAGGCCTTGAACTTGATCTCGCGGTTGCACAGCACATCCGGGTTGGGCGTGCGCCCCGCCTGGAGTTCGGCGAGAAAATGCTCAAAGACACCTTCCCAGTATTCGGCCGAAAAATTGCGGCCATGAAACGCGATACCCAACTGCTCGCACACCCGGCGCGCGTCGGCGGCATCCTGTTCGGCGCTGCAGCCCGAGTCAACGTCCTCCTCCTCCCAGTTCTTCATGAACATCCCGGCAATGACATATCCCTGGCGCTTGAGCAGCCAAGCCGTCGTCGCCGAATCCACCCCGCCTGAGAGAGCAACCATGATTTCGGGCTGTTTTGTCGTCATGGCTGGGATATGGGGATTCAGGCCCGTTGTTGGAAGGGTTTTTTTGACCGCGGGAATCTGCCGGATTAGTCAATCTGATAATCTAGTCCGAAGGACTTGACTTGTAACCGTACGCTACCGAACGGAGCCACATGAACCAACCTTCTCAGCAACACCCCTCCGATACCCTGCGTCACGACGGCCCCATGCCGGAATTCACCGCCGAAGTGCCGGCACCGGCGCAGCCTTTGTTTTCTACCGCCATGCTGAATCTGCTGGGCTTGCTTGGCACTCGTTATCGCGGCCGCGTGGATGCTTTGCTGGCGGTGCGGCGTGAGCGCCAGCTGGCCTTCAACGCGGGCGAGGTGCCGGATTTCGATCCGGACACCGCCGACATCCGCGGCGGAGACTGGCGCGTCGCGCCGATTCCGCGTGATCTGCGCGACCGGCGGGTCGAGATCACCGGCCCGGTCGATCGCAAGATGATCATCAACGCGCTCAACTCCGGTGCGCGCGTGTTCATGGCCGACTGCGAGGACTCCTCGACACCCACTTGGGAAAACATGGTCGACGGTCAGGTCAATCTCCATGACGCGGTCAACCGCACCATCGAGCTGACCCAGGCCGACGGCAAGCACTATGCGCTCAAGGGTGATCCAGCCGTCTTGATTGTGCGGCCGCGCGGCTGGCATCTGGATGAAAAGCATGTGCTAGTCGACGGTCGGCCGGTGCCGGGCGGGATTTTCGATGCGGCCGTTTACCTGTTCAATAATGCCCAGACCCTGATCAGTCGTGGATCCGGCCCTTATCTCTATCTGCCCAAGCTGGAGCACTGGCGCGAGGCTGAGTTGTGGGAGGCGGTGTTGACCGATATCGAGAAGGCGCTGCAGCTTGAACCGGGCACAGTGAAAGTGACGGTGCTGATCGAGACCTTGCCGGCGGTGTTCCAGATGGACGAAATCCTGCATGCGCTCAAGAGCAGGATCGTTGGTCTTAACTGCGGTCGATGGGATTATATTTTCAGTTATATCAAGTGCTTCCAGAAGCATCCTGACAAAGTGCTCCCGGATCGGGCGCAGGTCACCATGAAGGTGCCTTTCCTGAGCGCTTACTCCCAACTGCTGATCAAGACCTGCCATCGCCGCGGCGCCTTTGCCATGGGCGGCATGGCCGCCCAGATTCCGATCAAGGGCGACGAGGCAGCCAACGAGGCCGCGCTGGCCAAGGTCAGGGAAGACAAGGAACGCGAGGCCAGCAACGGCCACGATGGTACCTGGGTGGCTCATCCGGGCCTGATTCCGGTCGCCATGGAGATTTTCGACCGCCACATGGGCGAGCGCCCGAATCAGCTCGATGTGGCGCGTGACGAT
>SLJA01000237.1 GCA_007135355.1 Wenzhouxiangella sp. | reverse complement strand
GGACATCCGCGTCGAAGGCCTGCAGCGCATTTCCGAGGGCAATGTGTTCAGCTTCATGAGTCTGGAGGTGGGCGACACGCTGACGCCCGCGCTGTCGCGCAGCACCATCCGCGATTTGTATCGCACGGGTTTTTTCAATGATATTTCGCTTTCGCGAGAAAACGACACCCTGGTCATCACGGTCGAGGAACGCCCGGCCATTGCATCGATCACCATCACCGGGAACCGGCAGATCAAAACCGATGATTTGATGCCGGCACTGGCCGGCATCGGTATCGCCGAAGGGGAAATCTTCGACCAACTCAGCCTTGACCGGGTTCGTCAGGAGTTGGTGCGACAGTACTTTGGCCGCGGCTATTACGGCGTGGACATCGACACGCGCATCAACCGACTGGCCCGCAATCGAGTCAGCTTGTCAATTGTGATCGAAGAAGGCCGGCAGGCGCGGATCCGCCACATCAACATCGTCGGCAACGAGTCTTTCACGGAAAACGAGCTGCGTTCGGACTTCGAGTCGCATACCACCCGCGGCCTGTTTTTCTGGCGTGGCCGCAATCAATATACGCGGGAGAAGCTGTCCGGGGACCTGGAGATCCTGCGCTCGTTCTACCTGGACCGCGGTTTTATCGATTTCGCGATTGAATCAACCCAGGTTTCGATCAGCCCCGACAAGCAGAATATTTTCATCACGGCCAATATCCGCGAAGGCGAGGTCTTCACGGTCAACGATGTGATTATTACCGGGGATCTCATCCTGCCGGAATCCACGCTGCGCCAGTTGATCATGGTGGAGACCGGCTCGCCATTTTCCCGCCGCGACATCGAACAAAGCGTCGATAATATTTCGGCCATTCTGGCCAACATCGGCTATGCGTTCGCCAACGTCAACCCGATCCCGCGTATCGATCGCGACACCCAGGAAGTCGAGATCAACTTCTTTATTGACCCGGGCAAGCGGGTTTATGTGCGCCGCATCGAGTTCCAAGGCAACACCCAGACCAAGGACGAGGTGCTGCGCCGCGAAATGCGTCAGTTCGAAGGGGGCTGGTTCTCGCAGGCGGCGCTGGATCGCTCGCGTCTGCGCATCCAGCGCTTGGGCTTTTTCGAAAATGTCAACATCGAAACCATCCCCGTCGACGGAACCGAAGACCAGATTGACATCGTCATCAGCGTCGAGGAGCAACCCTCCGGAAGCTTCCAGGTCGGTCTCGGCTATTCGCAAATTCAGGGCCTGATCGCCTCAATCTCGGTCGACCAGGACAATTTCCTCGGCTCCGGCCGGCGTTTCGGCTTTTCGGTCAGTCGCAGCCGCATCCTGACCCAGATCGGCGTGACCTATGTCAACCCCTTCTTTACCGACGATGGCGTGTCGCGCGGATTCTTCCTGCGCTACACCGAGTTCGACCAGGGCCGGGCCAACATCTCCTCGTTCTCGACCAGCCAGGCCGCCGGTGGGGTGAACTTCGGCTTTCCGATCACCGAGCTGAGCTTTTTGCGCTTCGGCGGATCGGCCCAGCGTGTTGACATCAATCTGCCCGCCATTTTCGTTCCCGAAGACCCGACCGATCCGGATAGCCCCATCACCGTTCGCGTTCCGGCGGAACGACCACTCGGCATTTCCCTGGACAAGGACGGCGACGGGTTTTTGTCGCGCAGCGAGCGCCGCGTGACCACCTACCGCCTGGACGCCACCTGGTCGCGCGACACCCGCAACCACTTTCTCAACCCGACTCGGGGTTCGCTCAACCGTTTGACCGCCGAGGTCACTCTGCCTGGCAGCACGCGCGATTTCTACAAACTGAGCTATCGTGGGCGCAAGTTCTGGCCTATCGGCAATCGCATGGCATTCAGCGTCCGCGGCGATTTGTCCTATGGCGCCGCTTTCGACAGCTGGGATGATGATCTTGGCCTGGATCCGGTCGAACCGGTTCGACTGGCCGGAAACTGCCAGCTCGATGAAATCGTGACCGTCGATCGTGGCCTGCCCTTTTACGAACACTTTTTCGGCGGCGGCGTATCGGATATTCGCGGCTTCGACGACAACTCGCTGGGGCCTAAGGATCAGTTCTGCCGGTCGGTCGGTGGTGATTTCAAGGTGGTCCTGGGCACCGAACTGGCCTTTCCGATCCCGTTCGTGGAGGCCCGCGGCACACGCCTGGCCTGGTTCGTTGATGTCGGCAACGTGTTTGAAAACACCAGCGCCTTCGATACGGACCTGTTGCGGGCTTCTACCGGCATTTCTCTGACCTGGCAGGCGCCGATCGGCCCGATCATCATCAACCTGGCGACACCACTGCGCAAGCGTGACGGCGACGATACCCAGGCGCTGCAGTTCACCTTCGGGCAGGTTTTCTGAATTCCGATGGTGTAAATTGTGGGCATGTCGGGCCCGGAGCATGTGCAGCTGACGCTTGAGCCCCGTGGGCGCCGCGCGGGTCTCTTGCTGCTGATTGGCGGTCTGCTATTGGGGCTGCTGCAAGGCCCGGTTCTGGCCGATTCAGTTCGGATCGGCTATGTCGACATGAAACGCCTGTTCGACGCCGCACCACAGGTTGTTGCGGCGCGAGAGTCTCTGGATCAGGAGTTCAGACCGCGTAACGAAACCCTGATGCGTGACGAAGCGCGACTGGAACAAATGCAGCGCTCGCTTACCGATTCCACCGATCTTTCCGCCGGCCAGCGTCAGGAGCTCGAGCAGGACATCCGCAACCTGCGCCGTTCGATTGATCGACGGCGAGAGGATTTGCGCGAGGAGCTGCGCTTTCGCACCAGTACCGCCACCAAGGCGCTGGAAGAAACCATTGAGGTGGCCGTGCGCCAGGTCGCCGAGGAGCAGGGCTACGATCTGATCCTGACCAGTCCCGTGGCCTTCGCCGCTCCCGGTATCGATATCACTGACCGCATCCTGCAGTGGCTGAACGACGATTTCAGCCGCCAAACCAGCCCCCCTTGAACACCATGCTGCCCGCACCTCGCAGTTATCGTCTGGCCGAACTGGCCAGTGAGCTGGGTCTAAGCTATCGCGGCGACGGCCAGCTTCGCATTGACGGTGTGGCGACATTGTCCAGCGCTGGACCAACCGACGCCAGCTTTTTGGCCAATCCCGCCTATCGGACCGAACTGGACCGCACCCAGGCAGCTGCCGTAGTCACCACCGCGGGGGTGGCCGATCGTTATTCAGGGCCGACACTGATCAGCGCCAACCCCTATGCGGACTGGGCGCGACTGATTGGTTTGCTGCGACCGGAGCCGCTGATTGAACCCGGCGTGCACCCCAGCGCAGTAATCGCCGCCGACGCGGAAATTCCAGAGTCCGCCCACATCGCCGCCCAGGTGAGTATCGCAGCGGGCGTGCGTCTTGGCGAGCGCGTTAGTATCGGCCCCGGATGCGTGATTGACCGCAATGTCTCGATCGGTGATGACAGTCGACTGGTCGCGCGGGTCTATGTCGGCGGTCGAGCGCGCCTGGGCAAACGCGTGATTGTCCATCCCGGTGTGGTGATTGGCGCTGACGGCTTCGGCCTGGCCATGGACCGCGGCCACTGGCGCAAAGTGCCCCAGGTTGGCAGCGTCAATATCGGTGATGACTGCGAAATCGGCGCCAACACGACCATTGACCGTGGCGCCATCGATGACACCGTGCTTGAGGCAGATGTGCGCATCGACAATCAGGTCCAGATTGCCCATAACGTGCGCATCGGTGCCCACACCGCCATTGCCGGCTGCGTTGGCATCGCCGGGTCGACCCGTATCGGCCGCTACTGCATGATTGCCGGCGCCAGCGGTATTGGCGGCCACCTGGAAATCTGCGACTCTGTCATCATTACCGCCATGAGCACCGTGCTGGACTCCATCGACCAGCCCGGCGAATACGGCTCGGGGATTCCAGCCCGGCCCCATGCGCGCTGGAAACGCCTGCTGGTCAGACTGGGCCAGCTGGACGAATGGGCCAAGCGCCTCGCGCGCCTGGAAAAATCGAACAAGCACTATGGATCCGGCAAGCCATGACCGACCACCAGAAGCCTGAAAAAAGCGTCGACATCGAGCGCATCCTCGACCTGTTGCCACACCGTTACCCCTTCCTGCTGGTTGACCGTGTACTGGATTACGAGCTTGATCCGCCGCGCATTCGCGCGCTGAAGAATGTCACCTTCAACGAGCCTTTCTTTCAGGGTCACTTCCCGCGCCACCCGGTCATGCCGGGCGTGTTGATCCTGGAGGCGATGGCCCAGGCCGCCGGTTGCCTGGCGCACCTGGCCCGCGAGGCCGAAGACAAACCCCACTCGCTGTACTACCTGGTCAAGATCGATAAGGCACGCTTCACCCGCACCGTGGTTCCAGGGGACCAACTGGTGTTCGAAGTTGAGCAGAAACGCCTGATGCGCAACATGGGGGTGTATACGGCGCGCGCCCTGATTGGCAGTCAGACCGTCTCCAGCGCCGAGCTGCTGTGCGCGGCCAAACCAAACCCGGCACGATGATTCATCCCACGGCCATCATCGAAGACGGCGCGCGCGTGGCGCCTGACGTCGAAATCGGCGCCTACAGCCTGGTGGGGCCGCAGGTGGAAATCGGCTCGGGTTGCCGCATCGGTCCGCATGTAGTGATCACCGGTCAGACGCGGCTGGGGCAGAACAATCGCGTTTTCCAGTTTGCCTCGATTGGCGAAGAGCCACAGGACAAGAAGTTCGCCGGCGAGGATTCAGCCCTGGAGATCGGTAACGGCAACACCATCCGCGAATATGTCACCATCAACCGCGGAACCAGTGACGGCGGCGGCGTCACCCGAGTGGGCAATGACAACTGGATCATGGCCTATTGTCATATTGCCCACGACTGCCAGGTCGGTTCGCATGTCATCATGGCCAACGGGGCCACCCTGGCCGGACACGTCATCGTCGGCGACCACGTGATTTTTGCGGGCTACTCGGGCGCCCACCAATTCTGCCGCATCGGCGATCACGCCTTCCTCGGCATGTACGGCGGGGTCAGCCAGGATGTGCCTGCCTATGTCATGGTCTCGGGCCAACCACCCAGGCCGCGCGGAGTCAACAGCGAAGGCCTCAAGCGTCGCGGCTTCTCTGCCGAGCAAATTCGCAATATCCGCGAAGCCTATCGCGTGATCTATCGCAGCGGGAAAAGCCGCGCGGAAGCTCTGGCCGAACTGGAACAGCGCCGGCGGGAACAGCCGGAGCTCAACATCATGATTGACAACGCCCGCGCCAGCACACGCGGCCTGCTTAGATAGCCCAGGAAGTCGCCATGTCCGCTCTGCGCCTCGTGCTGATGGCTGGTGAGGCGTCCGGTGATGTACTCGGCGCCGACTTGGCGCGCGCGCTCAAGCGCAGAAGACCGGATATTCAACTGGCCGGCCTGTCCGGGCCCAACATGCAGGCAGCCGGCGTCCAGCCCTGGTTCAATATCGACGAGCTCAGCGTCATGGGCCTGACTGAAGTGCTCAAGCATCTGCCGCGGCTGATCAAGCTGCGACGCCGGATCAAGCAGCGCATCCTCGACTGGCCGGCCGACGCACTGATCACCATCGATGCACCTGACTTCAACCTGGGGTTAGCCCGCCAGCTCAAGAAAGAAGGCGTGCCGACCATCCACTATGTCTCACCCTCGGTCTGGGCCTGGCGCGCCGGACGCATCCCCAAGATCGCCCGTTCGCTGGACCGTCTCTTGACGCTATTTCCGTTCGAGCCCGAGCTGTATGCTCCGTACGGACTCAAGACTGATTTCGTCGGTCACCCTTTGGCCGACGAATTGTCTGCGGGACGCGATCCGGCATCAGCCCGAACGCTCCTCGGCCTGGGGCACTCCACGCGCGTTATCGCGCTGCTGCCCGGTAGCCGCAACGGCGAGCTGATGCGCCATGTTGCGCTGCTGGGGGAAACGGCCTTAAGGCTGCGCGACCGCTACCCCGAGTCCGATCTGCTGATGCTGCTGAGCGGAGAGTCTCAGCGCACGCTGGCCACGCAATTGCTGGGCCCGCTGGCGGAGCAAGCAGGCATCCGGCTACTGAGCTGCCAGACTCGGGCCGGATTGGAGGCAGCAGACATGGCCATTGCCGCGTCCGGCACCGTGACCCTGGAGGCGTTCTTGCTGGAGTGCCCGATGACGGTGTTTTATCGCCTCGCGCCAACAACCTTCCACATGGCGCGCACGCTGAAGCTTGTGCGCTCACGTCATGTCTCGCTACCCAATATCCTCAGCAGCAGGGAGTTGGTACCGGAACGCCTGCAGCAGGCCGCCACCCCGACAGTGCTGGCAGCCGACGCCGAAGCCTGGCTGAGCGATCCTGAACGGGTAAAGGCTTACCGCGACCAGGCCCGGCACTGGCGCGCCCGCCTGGCGCAAGGGGCCGGCGAGCGGGCAGCCGAATACATTCTGCAGAGCCTGCCCGGTGCCTGATCGCCCGCAGCAGCGCAGCGCGCAACAGACCCTGATCGCCGGCGTCGACGAGGCCGGTCGCGGCCCGCTGGCCGGTCCGGTAGTGGCGGCCGCGGTGATTCTGGATCCGCGCCGCCCCATTGTCGGCCTGGCCGATTCGAAAACCCTGAAGGCGGAAACGCGAGAATTTCTCGCGGCGCTGATTCGCGAACGCGCCCTGGCCGTGACCGTGGCCGTCGTCGGACCCGAGATCATCGATCGCATCAATATCCTCCAGGCCACCCTGCGCGCCATGCGCTTGGCCATCGAGCAACTCGATCCCAGGCCGCTGCTGGTGCGCGTGGACGGCAATCGGGCGCCGCGGGTCGAGGTGCCGGTGCAGACGGTCATTGGCGGCGACCGCATCGACCGCGCCATCGCGGCCGCCAGCATCATTGCCAAGACCCACCGCGATGCGCTGATGCTGGCTCTGCACGCTGAGTATCCCGAATATGGCTTCGATCGCCACAAAGGCTACGGCACTGCAGCGCATATCGAAGCCCTGGAGCGACTCGGACCGACTCCGGCGCATCGCCGGAGCTTCCGGCCCGTTCGGCAGGCCCGACTGTTCGATTAGGCTCGAAATTCTTCGGCGGTGTTGGAGTTTGGGCATGCCGTGGATTGCTCGAGGAAAAGCGGTGCCTGTTGAGAGGCTCGAGCAGGCGGGGAGTGGTGTTGGCCAGAAGCCGGCGCCACTCCGCGCCCAGCCCCAATCAACCCGTCGAAAACGCCTTGTCGCCCAAACGCTCAGGCTCAGGATTGAAACGATCAACCCGATCAACCCGCGCCATCCGCGGACCCTGATGCAACCAGTTCTCAAGGCGATCCAGCGCTTCCGCACTGCCGCTGGCGGCCACTTCCACCCGTCCGTCAGGCAGGTTGATCGCGTAGCCGCTCAGGCCCAGGGCCTGCGCCTGGCGGCTCGTAGACGCACGAAAAAAGACACCTTGAACCCGGCCGGAAATCAGCCAGCCACGTATCTCAGCGCCCATAATCCTCGATGAATTCGATGATCAGGTCGCTGGTGATGTGGCCCAACCAGGTGTTGACCTTGACGCCCTCGCGGTTGACCAGGAAAGTGGTCGGCAGGGCCCGCGGCGCGCCCAGGCTCTCGGGCGGATCGAAGGTATCGACCAGCAGAATGGGATAGCTGGCCGGATATTGCTCCAGGAACCGTACGAAATCTTCCGGCTCGGTGTCCTCGAAGGCAAGTCCCAGCACGACGATGTCATCGTGGGCATCGTACATGCGAGAGAAATCCGGGATCTCCTCGCGGCAGGGTGCACACCAGGTGGCCCAGTAATTGAGCACCACCCAGTCGCCGCGGAAATCGCTCAGTCGGACCGTTTCACCGTTCAGGGACGGCAGTTCCAGATCGATCGGTTCAGCCGCTGCCGCCGCACTGGACAGCAGCCAGACAAACAGCAGAGCAGGCAGGCCAAGATTTTTCATTCCATCTCCATGTCAAAGGTCAGCAGCGACTTGACTGGTCGCTGCAGCAGCGAGTCAGCACGGCGATCGACGGACTTCAAACCCTCGATCAGGGCGCGATCCCAGTAGCTTTCGTAAGGCAGCTGATCAATTTCGCCGACCGGCAATATGAACGATCCGGAGCGATACAGTTCCCCCAGGCTCAGTTCATCCAGATCGGCCGACAGCAGCCAATCCCCATCATTGTCAGGATGGATGAAGCGGGCGTCATGAAACCAGCTCAAGATGCGCCGCAGCTGGCCGTCGGTCGCCGCCGCCTCGCGGCTAAGCAACTCACCCACCGATAGCGCCTCACCCCGACGCTGGGCCTGCCAGAAGTGGCCCAGCAGACGCAGCGCCAGCAGCAGTTCATGGCGATCGCTCCAGCGCCACTCGGCACGGCGGTAGTTGAAGGTGGTCAGCGCCGCCGCTACGCTCGCACCCAGCAGCACCACCACCCAGGACACATAGATCCAGACAAAGAACAACGGGATGGTGGCCAGCGCGCCGTATAGCCGCTCGTAGGTCGGGAAATTGGTCACGTACCAGACAAAGCCCGCCTTGGCCAACTCGAACATCAGCGCCGACAAGGCGGCACCCGCGAGGGCATGATGCAAGCGCACGCGCCGGTTGGGCACGACAAGAAAAATCAGGGTGAAAGCCACCAGCGCGACCAGGAACGGGGCCAGTTTGAGCATCAGCTCCTGCAGCAGTCCGCGCACCATTTCGGGCGCCAGCAGCGGCAGCGCGGCCAGGTAGGAGGTCAACACCAGGCTGGCGCCAACCAGCAGTGGCCCCAGGGTCAGCACCGCCCAGTAGATGACCAGCCGATTGGCCGGCCGACGCTGGGTGCGCACCCGCCAGATGCGGTTGAGGCTCTTTTCGATGGTCGACATCAGCAGGATCGCCGTGGCGATCAGAAACACCGTGCCGGCGCCGGTCAGTCCGGCAGTGCGGCCGACGAACTCGGTGATGTATTCATGGACCACGTCACCCGCGGTCGGCACAAAATTGGCAAAGATGTAGTCTTCGACCTCGCCGGCCCAGCGATCGAACACCGGAAAGGCCGAAATCACGCCAAACATCACCGCCATCAGCGGTACCAGCGCCAGCAGGCTGGTATAGCTCAGCGCACCGGCCGACTCAAAACTGCGGTCTTCGCGGAAATGCTGCCACAGGTGGCGGCCGAAGGCCTTCAGCCAGCGCGGATCGAGCAGCGCCTCGATGGCCGTGTGCGCTCGGCCGGTTGACAATGGCACCTGACCGTCTACGCTTTGACTTCCTTGACTGGCGGTTTTCTTTGCGATGACACTCACCATTTATCATAATCCGCGTTGTTCCAAGAGCAGACAGACGCTGGCCTTGTTGCGAGAGCGGGGCCTTGAGCCTGACATCATTGAGTATCTCAGGCAAGTACCCAGCGTGACCGAGCTTCGGCACATTATCAAGCTACTGGGCCTTCGGCCACGAGATTTACTGCGCACAGGCGAGGTCGTATACCGTGAACTCGGCCTGGACCGGCCCGATCTCGACGATGGGCAGCTGCTTGAAGCCATGAACAGGCACCCGCGTCTGATCGAGCGGCCCATCGTCATTTATGGACAGCAGGCCCGCATCGGCCGTCCGCCTGAAACCATACTGGAGATGCTCTGACTTCATGACCGAAATCCTGATTGTCTGCCATTCCGTGCATGGCAACACCCTGGGCATGGCGCGCGAGGTGGCGCGCGGCGTGGAATCGGTCGCCGGTGCGGCGGCTCGTCTGCGTTCAGTCGCGCCGCTGACGTCGGCGATTGATCCGGTCGCTCGCGAACCTTCGAGTGAAGGACCCGCCCTGGTCGACGCGCAGGACCTGGCCGAGTGCGACGGCCTGATCCTCGGCAGCCCGACCCGCTTCGGCAATATGGCGGCGTCGGTCAAATATTTCCTTGACGGCACCATCAACGAGTGGGTCTCGGGTACCCTCGTCGGCAAACCGGCCGCGGTATTTACCTCTACCGGTAGCCTGCATGGCGGGCAGGAATCGACCTTGCTGAGCATGATGCTGCCGCTGCTGCACCACGGCATGCTGATGGTCGGCCTGCCCTACTCCGAACCGGCCTTGAGTCGCACCCGCAGCGGCGGCACGCCTTACGGGCCCAGCCACCTGGCCGGCAAAGACAGCGACCGCGCACTGGATGCCGACGAGGCCGAACTGTGCCGCGCCCTGGGCCGACGCGTGGCCGACATTGCCGGACGCCTGAAATGATTCGGCTGTCCTGGTGCCGCTGGTCGCTGCTGGCCTTGATCCCGGTGCAGCTGATCTGGTTTATCTGGCTGCAACCACCACAAATTTTGCCGCTGGCCCTGGTGCTGGCCTTGAGCATCCTCCCTCTGCTGTTGGTGCTGCCGTTTGCCTGGCGGCTGAAGCCTCGCGGTCTGGTGGTGGCGGGCCTTTTTCTGCTGGTCTATTTTTCAGTCGGCGTAACAGAGGCTTGGGTCAACCCGAACGTGCGCCTGATTGCTCTGGTTCAGGTCGGCCTGGTGGTGATTTATTTCACGGCTCTGGCAACAATTCGACGACAGCCGTCGACGAGCGCGTGAGAGATTGCAGCTCCTTGAGCTGGTGCAAGGCGATATCGGTCTCGGGCGCCGGCTGACCGCGCTCGCGCACAGCGTCAGGCAACTCCTCCCAGATTGATTGCAGCGTCAGCAGTCGCGCACGAGCATTCCGAGCCAGATGAGTCAATGGCTCGCCGGTGTCTCGGAACTGTCGCACCTGCTCGCGCCCCACTAAGCCTCCGGTTCCCACGACGGCGGCGCGTAGCGATCCGTCATGACGCAACAGGCGCGGATAGTGGATTTCCAGCACACGTCGAATCAAACCCGACGTGTCGGAGACTACGGCCATTGCCTGCCCCAAAGGATCCTGATCGACCGCGCTTAGCAGACTGGCAGCAATCCGGCGCTCACGACGCGCATTCAGAGCCTCCATTTCTGCCTGGACCCGCGCTTGCAACATGTCCGGCCGGGGGCTCTCAATGATTTCCACCCGTTCATCAGTGAGGAACCAGTCCCGCCACTCCGCGCCACGATCCCAGTTGGCCGACAACTTTCCATCGGCGGTCACCGGAGTGGCAACAAAGTAAGTCAGCCGGTCTGGAACCAGTCCTCGACGTTCCGGCGGCAAACGACTGGCGACAGGAAGTCCGCTAAGCGAGATCGGGCAATCCATGGCCAGCAGATCGTCACTCGCCTCCGCGAACAAATAATGGCTGCGTTCGGCTGAAGTCAGGCGCTGCCGGAATACGGTCGCCATCCCGCCGCCGTCATCGAATGTGCCGACCAGTTCGAAAGACAAACGCCCAAAATAGTTGGCCACCTGGGGATCCTGCGGCCGCGCGCCCTGCAGGCTTCGATCAACCCAGCGCACGTTGTCATAACACAGCCCCAGGCGCCCAATGCCCAACTGATCAGCCAAAAGAAAGGTATTGGGAAACAGCCCGAGCAAAGCGCGGCTGACCGGCAGCTCGACACGTGCGCCGCAGGTCTCGCCCCCGGCGCACGGCATCACCGACAAGCCTTCCGGACGATAAGCCGTCAGCTGATCGACAGCGCCGGCCAGATCAATATCAGCCCCAGGCCGGGTGGCCTCGCGCAGAAACGCTTGATAGGCGGTCTGCAAAGCCCCCTCTAGTTCGTTCAGGGCCTGGGTTTGCAGGCGAATCAAACGACTGACCGGGTCACGTCTTTGGCCACCGTGGCCGGTAATGCAGTCCAACCAGGCTTCATGACTTTCCTGGCGCCGGCCGATCTCTTCAAGCAAATCGTCCACGGCTTCCTGCCAGCGCGCCGTGGCAAAGAAAACCGGCCGCTGCGGAACCCAGCTTGACAGATAGTCGACAAGAATCGACCATTCCACAACATTCACCCATTCCGGCGGCTGACAGCTCGCCTGAAGCGCCCAGTTCAGATAACCATCCAAATAACGCGCTCTCTGCCAGCTCAGCAGCCCCAGCTCTCGGCGCAGAAATTCGGGGGCGAATGGTCCTTCACGAACACCGACCAGTTCATCATCGCTCAAGCCTTCGCGCAACAGCCCGACCAAGCGCTCCGGACACTGCTCAAAGAGCTGGCGCGGCAATGGGCCGACCAGATCCGGGTTAATCTCGCAGTCGATCAAGATCTGACTGATGTGATCCCGCACCGGCTGGTCCAGGTAAAAAGCAGCATCCGGGACAAAAAAAGCAAGGCGGAAATAGGCATCGAGTAATTCGCGCGCGGCCAGATCTGAAAGCGGCGGCGAGGACGCCATGTATTCGGCGGCATCGTGGAGCTGCGCCAATAGAATCGGAAAGTCGGTATCAACCGCGCGCAGGGGGGCTTCTCCTGCCGCCATCATGTCGCCAATGACAGCCAGCCGTGCTTGCGCGTCCTCGGCCGCATCAAGCGGCAACAGCAACATCAGACTCTCAAACAAGGACCACAAGGCGGTTAAACCATCTCCTCGTTCCCAAGCGGCCACGCTGTCGGCGTCCGCGATGCCGGCCAATGCGCGCAGGCGCCCATCCGACGTCTCTTCACGGCCCATTGCACGAGCGCGCTCAACCTGCGCCAGCGCATGTTTGCGTTGGGCTTCCGGTTCCTCTGCTGCCAGGGCT
The DNA here is from genome assembly GCA_007135355.1 of Wenzhouxiangella sp. GTDB lineage: Bacteria > Pseudomonadota > Gammaproteobacteria > Xanthomonadales > Wenzhouxiangellaceae > Wenzhouxiangella. The sequence goes on along the minus strand of SLJA01000237.1, from coordinate 2,558 downwards.
TGCAGACCAGACCAAAATGCCGCGATCTCTAGTTCCGCGTCAGCAACCGGCGCCGCGCGCAGCAGTTCCCTGAACCGAGCCCAGGTGGCCTCGGCCCTGAATCGAGTATGCGGCGTGATTGGGCTGAACGCTGAAGCCGAATCCAGCGACGACAAGAGCCGTTGCGACAGTCTTTGCGCGGTAGCCGGGGCTGCCAGATTTTGCTGACGCGCCTGAATAAGCCACCCCACGCGCCCATCCATCCAGTTGGCCAGCGCCGGTCTGCCGTGATCCAGCTGACGGTCGAGATTGATCTGGCGCAGGTCCACTTGCCGACGCCAATCGGTCAGGTCGGCGGGATCCTCGGCAAGCCAAAGCTCCAGCGCGCGAGTGCGCGACATGGCCTCAGACCCGACCTGGGGCATCCAGTGCAACGTCGCGATTTGTTCATCACTGATGGGCTCAAGTGCCAAGCAGAGACTCGGCAACCAAAGCGCCAGCATGGCCAATGCAGTACGTTTCATCGCCGCTATACTACTGCACTTCCCCCCACGCCCCGCGGCTCACAGGCTGAACAATTGGACAAACTGAACATCCTGACTACCGGCGGCACGATCGACAAGATCTACTACGACGAAAAGTCCGATTACAAAATCGGCGAGCCGGAAATCGGCCGCATCCTGAAGGACATGAACGTGGCATTTCGCTGGGAAGTGCGCGCGCTGCTGCGCAAGGATTCACTGCAAATGACCGACGACGACCGGCGTCTGATCCGGCAGGCCGTCCTGGCCAGCGACGACCAACACTACCTGATCACACACGGCACCGATACCATGACCGACACGGCCGCCCTGCTTTCTGATACGGGAAACCGGGTCATCATCATGACCGGCGCCCTGCACCCGGCTCGCTTCATTGACTCCGACGCGGTCTTCAACATCGGCTGCGCCATCGGGGCTGTACAAACCCTGCCCCCCGGCGTCTGGATCGCCATGAACGGCCGCGTCTGGGATCCTGCCCACGTACGCAAGAACCGCTCGGCGAATCGCTTCGAGGCCTGTTGAGACGGTTTTTTACCGCGGATGAACGCAGATGAACGCAGATTAAAGAAAAAGAGAACCTGTGGCCCTGTTTAAGCTCGCCGCAAATTCCTGATCCTGACCCGAATCGTTCAAAAGACTGCACGATCGTCCTGCGGATTCTTGAGTGATTCAGGCTGGCGGTTCGAGTTGACAGAAAAGCAGCGGCCTCGGACAAAACTCGAGGAAATCTGTCCTTATCCGCGTTAATCCTCTTTAATCAGCGTTCGTCTGCGGTTTAAAGGCACCCAATCGCCATTCCGGCTCAAACCTTGATCTGCCCATTGCGCACAAACGGCGGCTTGACCACGCGGGCGGCCAGGCGCTTGCCTCTGAGTTCGACCTCGGCTTCAGTCGATTCGCCGGCGGGGATGCGGGCCAGGGCGATGGGGCATTCCAGGGTCGGGGAAAAGCTGCCGCTGGTGACACGGCCCTCGCCCTCGGGCGTGTAGACGGGCGCGCCGCTGCGCGGAATGGCTCCCTTGCTCAGGACCAGGCCGACCAGCCGTTCGGGCACGCCGGCCTGACGCTGGGCCTCGAGCGCGGCGCGACCGATGAAGTCGCGCTCGGCGGGTTCAAAGGCAACGGTCCAGGTCAGGTTGGAGACCAGCGGCGTGGTGTGAGCATCCATGTCCTGGCCATACAGGTTCAGGCCCGCTTCCAGCCTGAGCGAGTCGCGTGCACCCAGGCCGCAGGGCTGCACCCCCGCTGACTTGAGCGCATCCCAGAATTCGACCGCGCGGTCGGCCGGTAGCAGGACCTCAAAACCATCCTCGCCGGTATAGCCGGTGCGGGCGACAAAGCACTGTTCATGGGCTACTGCCCGGAACGGCTTGACGTCAACCAACGTCGGGGCATCCAGCACGGCGATCACTTGCTGGCGGGCCCGCGGGCCCTGCACGGCGATCATCGCTAGATCCTTACGCTCCGTAATTTCCACATCAAAGCCCTGCGCCTGGCTCTGCATCCACTCCAGATCCGCCGTGCGCGTGGCGGCATTGACGACGGTGCGATAGAAGTCGGCCGAGACGCGGTAAGTGATCAGATCATCGATCACGCCGCCACGCTCGTCGAGCATGCACCCGTAAAGGGCCTGACCATCACCAATCTTGGCCACATCGTTGGCCAGCAGCCGGCGCAGGTAGGCTTGCGTACCGGCACCACGCAGGTCGACCACCGTCATGTGCGAAACATCGAACATACCGCAAGCGCGGCGCACCGCGTGGTGCTCTTCCATCTGCGAGCCGTAATGAATCGGCAGTGACCAACCTGCAAAGTCGACCAACTTGCCACCGGCGTCGAGATGGGCTTGGTACAGCGGAGTTATGTTTTGCACAACAGGCCTCGGCAAAATAGTTTATCTCTCAATGATTAGATTGGGCCAGGATTGAAAAATCAAGACTCCAATCAAGCGTGTTTGCCAGCGACAACAATCAAACCAGCAATGGGTCGACCGGACTCATGTCTAATCGTTGTTTCGAAAAACCGGCTGTCCCCCAG
>SLJA01000300.1 GCA_007135355.1 Wenzhouxiangella sp. | reverse complement strand
GGCACATGATGTGGTCGATCATCGGCATGGTAAAGCCGCAGAACTGGGCTTCGGCCACAGGCTTCATGCCCTGGGCGGCCATACCGACGCTCATGCCGGCGATCATGACTTCGGCCAGCGGGGTGTCGAGCACGCGCTCATCACCGAAGCGCTGCTGCAGGCCGGCGGTAGCGCGGAATACGCCGCCGTTGACGCCGACGTCTTCGCCCAGCACGACCACCGACGGGTCTTCTTCCATGGCCCGGGCCAGGGCGAGGGTGACGCCCTCGATCAGGGTGATCTCAGCCATCAGTGGTGACCTCCGTCTTCCGGAAAGCGTTCGGCGTAGGCGCGCTGTTCGACCAGGTCGTGCGGCAGCTCGGCGAACATGTAGTCGAACATCGCGGTCACCGGCTGGGCGTCGCCGGTCACCTTCTCGAGGTAGTCATCGGCCGCTTTCTGCACGGTTGCGCTGCATTCTTCCTGCAGCGCCTGCTCGCGCTCTTCGTCCCAGGCGCCCTGGTCCATCAGGTAGGTGCGCAGGCGGCTGATCGGCTCCTTGTTCCAGGCGTCCTCGACCTCCTCGTTGGGCCGATAGCGACGGGCGTCGTCGGCCGTGGTGTGGTCGCTGATGCGGTAGGTCATCATTTCGATCACGAAACTGCCGTGGCCTTCGCGGGCGGCGTCGATGGCTTTTTCCATCGCCCACAGGCAGGCGATCAGGTCGTTGCCGTCGACCTGGATGCTGGGCAGGCCGCCGGCGATGCCTTTCTGGGCCAGGGTGGCGGCGGTGTTCTGCTTGGAGCGCGGCACGGAGATCGCCCACTGGTTGTTGACGATCACCAGCACCAGCGGCAGCTTCCAGGCGCTGCCGGCGTTAATGGCCTCGAGGAAGTCACCCTTGGACGAACCGCCGTCGCCGACCACGGATACGGCCACGCGCTTCTCGCCGCGCAGCTTGTAGGCGAGGGCGGCGCCGGCGGCGTGCAGGCACTGGGTGGCGATCGGCACGCACCAGGCGAAATCGTGCGGGGCTTTGGCATAGTCGCTGCCGCGCTCATCGCCGCCCCAGTACAGCAGCACGTCGGTCAACTCGACGCCACGGCAGAACTGCACGCCGTATTCGCGGTACATGGGCGCAAAGCAATCCTCCGGCTGCATGGCCGAGCCGATGGCGACGTGGGCCGCCTCGTGACCCAGGCAGGAAGCGTAGGTGCCGAGCTTGCCGGTGCGCTGCAGGGCTACGGCTTTTTTGTCGAACACCCGGGTCAGCACCATCGTGCGGTAGAGCTTGATCAGGCGCTCGAAATCACGCGCCACGGCCGGCACCTGCTGGCTGTCGACCAGCTTGCCGTCGGGCCCCAGAAATTGGAAGTAGTCGACCTTGAAGGCGGCGATTGTTCGCGCCATGCGGCACCTCTTCGTTGTGGATTATGGTTTGAAGATTCCGGCTCCCCGAACGTCAGCCGGCCGCGCAAATTATACCGTCCGCCCGAGCCAAGGTTAAACTGACGACTTATTTGTAGTCGAAGGGAGCCTGTGAGCGAGGACAGCAACGAGCGCGAACTCGAACCCGGAATCCGCATCGATCTGCACGACCGGCTGGACTATCGTGGCTACCTCGGGCTGGATCGCATCCTGTCGGCCCAACATCCGCTGAGCCGGCCCGAACATCACGATGAGCTGCTGTTCATCATTCAGCATCAGACCTCGGAGCTGTGGTTCAAGCTCATCATCCACGAGCTCAAGGCGGCCATGCGCCATCTGGCGGCGGACGACCCCGGGCCTTGCATGAAGATTCTGGCCCGGGTCAAGCAAGTTCAGCAGCAACTGTTTTCGCAATGGGCCGTGCTGGAGACGCTGACCCCCAGTGAATATGTGCAGTTCCGCGACTGCCTGGGCGATGCATCGGGCTTCCAGTCCTACCAGTATCGACTGGTCGAATTTCTGCTCGGCAACAAGAACGCCGCCGTGCTGCCACTGTTCGATCACGATCCGGCTGCGCGCGATGATTTGAGAACCGCGCTGGCGCAGCCCTCGTTATACGATGAGTTTCTTCGCTATCTGGGTCGTTCTGGCCATCCGGTGCCGTCGAGGCATCTGGATCGCGACTGGAGCCGGGCGCACCGCCGCGACCCGGAGCTGGTGCCGGTGTTCGTGACCATTTACCGTGATCCGCAGCGCCACTGGACCGAATATGCCCTGTGCGAGCGGCTGGTCGACGTCGAGGAGTCGTTTCAGCTGTGGCGCTTTCGGCATCTGAAAACGGTCGAGCGCATTATTGGGTTCAAGCGTGGTACCGGCGGTTCCAGCGGGGTGAATTTTCTGGAGCAGGCCCTGAAGCTGACCTTTTTTCCCGAGCTCATGGATGTGCGCACCGAGTTGTAACCAAGCGGCTTGCTAACCGGTGCCTTGCCTGTGCCATAATCCGGGGTTCCAAAACAACAACGGGGTAGGATCATGAATCGATTTACCATGCTGGTGGCAGGAGCGCTTGCTGCTGCCTCGGTAGGCGCGCAAACCGTCGAGGTGCCTCGCCTGCAAAACGACGTCAGCGTTTTTACAGACGCCAATGGCATTCCCACCATCGTCGGTCAAACCGAAACCGATGTGAGTTTTGTCCAGGGTTACCTGCACGCCCGTGACCGCTTCTTCCAGATGGATTTTCTGCGCAGGGTGGCCTCGGGCACGCTGGGCGAGCTGGTCGGAGCGCCTGCTTTGGCTAACGATATCCAGATCCGCACGTTGGGCCTGCGCCGGGCAGCCTGGGCTACCTACACCGCCCTGGATGCGGCCGAGCTTGGGTGGGTGCAGTCTTACGCCGACGGCGTCAATCATTTTCTGCGGACCAATCCGCTGCCGCCCGAGTATGGCGCACTCGAACTGACCACGGCCGAGGCGTGGACCCCGGTGGATTCCCTGGCCATCGGCAAGCTGCTGGCCTTCCAGTTATCTTTTGACCAAAGCCTGTCAGCCATCCAGAATACCGTACGCCTGGGTACCTATCAGGCGGTTGGCGACGCGGTTGGTTTTGACGGCACGGCATTGTTCTTGCAGGATTTCAACCTGACCATCCCGGTGGATGGCCGCGTGTCGATTCCAGACTTTTTCGAGCGGATCGGCATCATCGTGCCGGAGTCCGAGGACGGTAGCCTGCAGGGTGATCCTGACCTTGTTCGTCTACAGACGCTTGACGGCGACCGCGGCATGGCCGACGCTGTGGCCCGGATCGACCCGACGCTGGTCGAGCTCGGCCAGCGTTATCTGGAGCGTGTCGAGGGGCTGCCATTCCTCGGACAGAACATGGATCTGGGCAGCAACTGGTGGGCTGTTTCCGGTGAGCATACCGAGTCGGGCTATCCACTGTTCGCCAACGACCCGCATCTTGGCCTGAGCATTCCGCCAATTTTCATGAACGAAAATCTGGTGATTCAGGACCAGGACGTTGCGGTTAGCGGTGTGGTGTTTCCGGGAACGCCTGTGGTCGCCCAGGCCTGCACGCCGTTCTTGTGCTGGGGCTCCACGGTCAACCGCCTTGATGTGACCGATGTCTTCCAGGATCCGATTCTGGTCAACAATTTTGGGCTGCCGACGCATACCGTGCATCGGGGCGTGCCTGAACCCATTCGTTACGTGTTTCAGTCCTACTTTCTGAATAACCCGGGCAATGGCGTTGTCGACGACGTCGCTCGCGCGAACGTCGGCTTCGATGCCGGGGCGATCACTTTCATCGTGCCGCGCCGTAATAATGGCCCGATCCTGCAGTTGATGGGCAATACGGCACTGACCGTGCAGTACACGGGCTGGGGCCCGACTTTTGAATTATCGGCGTTTCGGTCCTGGGCCCGGGCGACCAGCCTGGAAGAGTTCGAGTTGGGACTACGTGACTTTGCCTTCGGTTCGCAGAACTTCCTGTACGTGGACATCGAGGGCAACATCGCCTACTTCGTCGGTGGTGAAATGCCGCTTAGAGCGGATCTGCAAAATCAGCTGACCGCTGACGGTGGTCGCCCGCCGTGGTTCATCCGCGACGGTAGTGGCGCGCTCAATCATGAGTGGCTCATCGATCCCGACCCGCAGCCGGGACAGGCCACGCCCTACAAGTTGATCCCGCGCGAGGAAATGCCGCAGGTCATCAATCCGCCCTGGGGTTATCTCGCCAACGCCAACAACGATCCGGTCGGCACCAGTCTGGACGGCAACCCCTTAAGCCAACTGCGCCCGGGTGGCAACGGTATTTACTATCTCAACACCAACTACTCCGATCTGCGACAGGGTCGCGTTGATCGCGAACTGCAGGATCTGGTCGCGCGCGGCAACGTCACCGTTCAGGACATGAAAGACCTGCAGGCCAACAACCGGCTGCTGGACGCCGAGCTGTTGCTGCCTTTCCTGCTTCAGGCCTTCGAAAACGCTACAGCGGAGGATGCCGCGGCACCGCTAGCCGCCCTTGCGGCCGATCCGCGAGTGCAGGAGGCCATGGGCCGCTTGGCGAACTGGGATTTCTCGACGCCAACCGGCTTGCCGGGCGGTTTCGACCCCGGTGGCGATCCCACGGGCAATAGCGTGCCGACCGACGAGCAAATCGCGCACAGCATCGCGGCAACCATCTACAGCGTGTGGCGCGGAGAGGTGATCAGCAAAACCATTGACGCGACGCTGACCGCGGTGGGGCTGGGTGATCAACTGCCGGGCAGCAAGCTGGCCTGGCGGTCGCTGGTCAACCAGCTACGTTTGTTCCCGCTGACCCAGGGTGTGGCCGCTTCCGGCCTGACCTTCTTCAACGTACCCAACGCCCCGGAGCTGGCGCCGGCCGATGCGCGCGATACGGTGCTTCTGGCCTCGCTGCAGGGCGCTCTGGACCGTCTGGCCGGAGAGCCCTTCGCCACCGCGTTCGAATTCTCTGTGGACCAGAATGATTACCGCTGGGGCAAGTTGCACCGCGTCGTGCTGGACCATCCGCTTAACACGGCACCATTCAATATCCCCTCCGCGGGTGGGTTTAGCGATGTGGCGCCGGGCCTGCCTGGTATCGCTCGGGCCGGTGGTTTCGAGGCGGTTGATGCTTCCAGTCACAGCTCGCGCGCGCGCTCCGAGAACGCGTTCACCTTCGGCGCGGGTGCGGCTCGACGCAACGTGGCGGTGGTGACATCGGGTGGTCCGCAAGCTGAGGAGATTATCCCAGGCGGTCGGAGCGGCATTTTCCTGAGTCCTTTCTATGCCAACCAGCTGCGCTTGTGGTTGGTCAATGACTATTTGCCGTTGACCATCGGTGCAGACCAGGCCGGAGAGACTGCCGTCCAGATCACCACGTTTCGTCGTCAATAGATGATCAGGCTGGCGCTGTGCTTGCAGCGCCAGCGTGCCTTTCCTTGAAACGGGGCCGTTGTGGGGCCATAACTCAGGCAAGTCATTCAAAGCCCGCAACGCTCATGCTGAACCTGCTCGATCACTTTTCGTTGGCGCACACCCAGGTGACGCGTCTGGCAGCTGATCTCAAGGAGATTGTCGCGCCAGACCAGGCCTTTCGGGCCAAGGTGGAACTCAAGTTGACGCCGCGCCAGATGCCTCCCGATCAGGGCGTGACCCAGTACCAGGTAACCGCCCGTATGCTGTGCCGCGGTAGCCGCGAGTCGGATGAGGCCGACACGCCGCTGTTTGAGGTCGAGCTGGTCATGCAGACGGTTTATCGCCAGTTTCAGGGTGATCCAATCAGTTTCGAACAATTTTCGGCCGCTCATGCCACGCTCACTCGGCAGCTGTACCCGTTGATTCACCACCAATTGCAGCCGGTGTTCAAGCAGTTCGGTCTGGATCAGGTCAAGCTGCCTTATGATCTGGTGAAGGCGCAGGAAACCGCAGCCGAGACCCGGCAGTTGCACTAACGGTTACCACTAGCCTGCGCGGCAGAAGCCGTCCGGCCTTTGACAAACTCAACGCCCGCCCCTGAACCCTGGATGCCGGGCTGATCATTGACCCCACCGCGTGCGCATGAAAGAATCCGCCGTTGGGGTCGATTGAAAAAACGATAAAGGACGCGTCCTTGAGTACCGCCCGCAAAGAACCGATTGCCAAGGTCGACACTGCCTGGCTGCGCATGGAGCAGCCGACCAACCTGATGATGATTACCGGTGTCATCGAACTGGCTGAAAACGTCGAATTCGAGCACTACCGGCGCATCGTGGCCAATCGTTTCCTGGCCTTTCCGCGTTTCCGCCAGAAGGCGGTTGATCATCCGCGCGGCTGCTGGTGGGAAGAAGACGACCAGTTTGAAATCAGCAGCCACATTCGTCGCACCGCGCTGCCAGGCAAGGCCGACAAGGCCGAGCTGGAGGAACTGGTATCGGAATTGGCCTCCACGCCGCTGGATCAGACCAAGCCGCTGTGGCAGTTTCATTTTGTCGAAAACTACGTCGGCGGCCCGGTGGTGATCAGCCGCATTCATCACTGCTACGCCGACGGCATTGCCCTGGTGCAGGTCATGCTGTCGTTGACCGATGTCAGCGCCGAGGCGTCCACTCAGCTGGTCGAGCAGGAAAGCTGGAAGCAGAAGCACGCCGCCGAGTCGAACATCTTCAACCGCCTGACTGCGCCGGCGCGAGAGGGCGCCGGGATGATTCAGAATATCAGCCACAAGGTGCTTGACCAGGCCATCGATCTGGTTCAGGAGCCGCACAAGGCGGCCGAATACCTTTACGGCGCCGGCGAGATCATGTCCGAGCTGGCCACCGCTCTGCTTCTGGACGACGACCCGCCATCTCGCTTCAAGGGCGAGTTGGGTGTGCGCAAGCAGGTGTCCTGGGGCCGCCCGCTGCCGCTGGAAGAGGTCAAGGCCGTCGGCTACGCCCTGGGAGCCACCGTCAACGACGTGCTGATTTCCGTCATGACCGGGGCCCTGCATCGCTATCTGGTCGCGCGCGGCGATGACCCTGGGTCGCTCACCATGCGCGCGACTGTCCCGGTGAATCTGCGGCCGCTGGAGCATGCCCGCGATCTGGGCAACCACTTTGGCCTGGTGTTTCTTGATCTGCCCATCAGCGAGGTCAATCCGCTGGCCCGCCTGTATCGGGTGGCCGAGTTCATGGGGAAACTGAAGCGCTCGAAGCAGGCGGTGATGTCGCTGGGCTTGCTGGCGCTGCTGGGCATGGGGCCGGCGGCGCTGCAGCGGCCGGCGCTGGAGTTGTTCAGCCGCAAGGCCAGCACCGTCCTGACCAACGTGCCGGGCCCGCAGCGTCCGCTCTACCTGGCCGGGGTGCCGATTCGCGAGATGATGTTCTGGGTGCCGCAAACCGGCTCAATCGGCATGGGTATCAGCATCATCAGCTATAACAGCCGGGTGTATTGCGGCCTGATCACCGACAACAAGCTGGTTCCGGACCCGCAAACCGTGATGGCTTATTTCGTCGAGGAGTTCGAGAATCTGCTGCACCTGACCATGCTGATCGGCCCGCAGCCGGGACGGATCGATCCGGCGACGGCACAGGCCGTGCACGAGTGGATCTGCACCGACCTGGGCAGCGCCGGCGAAGCCGGGATGGTTTGAAGGCGGGCAAGGCCCGCGGGTTCAGGTTTCAGGTTTCAGGTTTCAGTGCGTCAAGGCTACGCTCCGATGCTCGCATTCGCAGTAATTCTGACCCTGAACCCTGAAACCTGAACCCCTAACCCTGTAAATAATCCTTCGCGTACTGCACATCCAGATGCTGCATGGCCTCGATCGGCTTGATCGCTGCCGCCTTGGAATAGGCTTTATTGGACTCATCCAGACGTTTGTCGCCAAATAGCAGATAGAGCGCGTTGCCGTATTCCAGGTGGGCAATCGGCGCGTTCGGGGTGAATTCCAGGGCCCGGCGGCAGTCGGCCAGCCCGCGATCAGCATTGGCGCCGTAGGTCATCCCTCCGATCAGCTTGCCTACCTTGTCGATGATTTCAGCATGATACAAGCCGGAGGCCGTCCACGCCTCGGCATGCTTGGGCGCGAGTTCCAGCGCGGCGTCCAGCGACTGGCGAATTTTTCCGGCCACGCCTTCGGCCAAGGCCTTGGTGACCGAAATGCTCTGGCTGTAGCGGCCCAGCAGAAAGGCGCGAAAATAGTGCGCGTTGGCATCATTCGGCCAGCGGTCGATGGCCGCCTCGGCCCGGCGGATACCTTCACGGTAGATGTCGACCTTGGTCGCCTCGTCTTCTTCCAGGTAGTCGGCGTAGATGCCGCTGGCCTTGTTAGCCACGGCGTGCGCGATCAGTCCAACCGTCTCCGCGCCGCGCACGGCTTCGGCAAAGCGCCCAGCGTGGAAATCCCGCCAGGCTTGCTGCAAGGCTTGGGCTGTTCCTGCCGGATCGGCGCACTGCGGATCCATGGTCTCGATTCGCTCAACATCCGGAAAGGGTTCCTGATCACCCCGATGCAGCTCGGACCAGGCCTTGTTCAATCTTTCTCCCTGATATTCGAATTCGGCGTTCGCATGCGGAAACTTTGCCCAGCTATCAGTTTTCATTTTTAGTGTGACTGCTCTAGAAGAGAGCTCTATCTTAATCAACAAAGGCGCTTGAGATGCAGCGCCCCAACTCGCAAAAGACTGTTGAAGGAGAAAACTCATGGCTAAGAAAGTTGCCAAAAAAAAGGTTGCCAAGAAAAAGGTGACCCGCAAGACCGAAGCGCGTAAGAACGTCGCTAACCAAGCGCAGGACTACGCACAGGAAATCTGGCTGGCTGGCCTGGGTGCTTTCTCCATGGCCCAGCAAGAAGGCAGCAAGCTGTTCAAGCAGGGCAGCAAGAGCATTGACGATGCGACCAGCAAAATGGTGGGTGAATCGGCCAAGTTGTTCGAGCGCCTGGTCAAGGAAGGCGCCAAGCTGGAAAGCAAGGGCCGCAAGATGGCCACTGATGCCGTCGACGAGGTTCGCGGTGATGTAGAAAGCCGGGTTGACGGGGTGCGCAAGAGCGCCCAGACCAACTGGGACAAACTGGAGAAAGTTTTCGAGCAGCGCGTCGCCCGGGCCCTGAGCCGACTGGGTGTGCCGACCTCGGAGGAAATTCGTGAGCTCAGCAACCGCGTCGCCGAATTGAACAAGCGCGTGACTGAATTGGCCAAGAAGCAGCAGGCCGCGCCGGCGGCTCCTAAAAAGACTGCTCCCAAGCCGGCAGCCGCCAAAGAGGCGCCGAAGGCAGACTGAGTTCGTCAACGTCTACCCCGAAGCAGTCCGGGCTCCCCTCGGCCCGATCAAGACTGCGACTTTTAGCCCGGACCTGGTCCGGGCTTTTTTTGTCCGGCCTGGTATCGTGTCTGAGCGCGAAGGCTTCTCCTGGGCCGGGTTGCCGTCCTCGCCCGGGAGCTTCCGCTTCAGTTCGACGCGGTAGCGGGGCCTTCAGCGGAAGCTCCCGCACGAGGACGGCCTGATGGCGTCGGATTGTGGGGCCATTGTTGAAGCTGGGTCAGACACGATACCAGGCCCCTCATTTTCATAGCTCGGCGTACTGGCCGGCCAGCGCCTCCATTTGTTCGCGGGTCTCGCCGATCAGGTAGGGGCTGAGCAGGCTCATCACTTGCCAGGCGGCGCGCCCTGGTCGAATGTCGTCGTCCTGCACCTGATCGAAAGCCAGCCAGAAGGTGCTGACCAGGGCGATATTGCGGATGGTTGCCTTCAGTTCTCGATCGCTGGCCTGCATCCGACCGTCTTCGATCAGATCGTCACACAATCGGCCGGCTGATTCCATGGTCAGGCGCAAAATGCCCTTGAAGCGCTGGTGCAGCCCGCGGTGGCGATCACACAAGTCGCTCAGGTCGCGGTAGATGAAACGATAAGCACCGATGGTTTCAAAAGCCAGGTGAAGCAATAACCAGATATCTTCAATGTCGGCTGCCCGGTCTTCTGGCGCCGACAGCAACTCCAGCATGCGGCGTTCGAAATCGGCAAACAGGGCCTCGATCAGGTGGGCTTTGGTGCGGAAGTGATAGTGCAGGTTGCCGGGACTGATGTCGAGCTCGTCGGCAATACGGTTGGTGGTGATGTTGGGTTCGCCATCGGCGTTGAATAACGCCAGCGCAGCATCAAGGATGCGCTGGCGGGTGTCGCGGGCCATGGATGCGGGTAGCGCGGATCAGCTTTTCAGTGACTGCACCAGATCGATATAGCGCTCTTTGGCTTCTTTCGGTGAAGTCCCCTTGAGTTTTTCCCAGGCCTCATACTTGGCCACGCCGACGAAATCGAAAAATCCTGGCTTGTCGCCACTGACGTCACCGTTCTGACCCTGCTTGTAGAGGCTGTAGAGCTTTAGCATGGTGTCGTTGTCGGGGCGTTCAGGCAGTTGTTTGGCGTCGGCTTGGGCCTGCACGAAGCGCGCGTCCAGATCGGTCATGTCGGTTCCTGTTTTTTTGATGGCTTATCCACCTTTCTAGCACGCGCGTGCGGAACGGTCAATCAGCAGTCGGCGCTTTGTTGCCGGTCGCCCGCAGACCCTTTGAGCGCGCTCCCTAGCAATCGCTGAGCCCAGAAGGTATCTTAAGCGCACAAACAGACTGCTTCGGGTACCCAAGGGAGAAATCATTCATGACTTATTTTGTCACCGGTGGCACCGGTTTTATCGGTCGCAATCTGATCGACCAGCTGCTACAGCGCAAGGGAACGGTTCATGTGCTGGTCAGGCGGGGATCCAAGAAGAAATTCAACCAGCTGGTCGACGAGCGCTGGGCGGATCAGCGCAAACGCATCGTCGCCGTCAACGGCGATCTGACCAAACCGGTGCTGGGTTTGTCGGCGGCCGATCAGGAGGCGCTGGGTGGCAAGATCAGGCACTTTTTCCATCTGGCCGCGGTCTACGATCTCAAGGCCACCGAGGAACAGAACCAGGCGGCGAACATCGATGGCACCCGCCACGCAATTCAGGCCGCCGAGGCGCTCAAGGCGAAATGCTTCCACCACACCTCGTCGATCGCCGCCGCCGGTCTCTACCGCGGTACTTTCCGTGAGGACATGTTTGAGGAGGCCAGCGGGCTCAATCATCCCTATTTCCGCACCAAGCACGATTCCGAAGGCCTGGTGCGCAAGCATTGCGGCATTCCCTGGCGGGTGTACCGTCCGGGCATCGTGGTCGGCCACTCCAAGACCGGAGAGATCGACAAGATCGACGGACCCTACTACTTCTTCAAGCTGATCCAGAAGATGCGCCGCATGCTGCCACCCTGGGTGCCGACCCTGGGGCTGGAGGGCGGTCGGGTCAACCTGGTACCGGTCGACTTTGTCGCCCGCGCCATGGACCATATCGCCCACAAACCCAAGCTCGACGGCCAGTGTTTCCACCTGACCGACCCCAGCCCGAAGCGCATCGGCGAGGTGATGAACCTGTTTGCCGAAGCGGCCCACGCGCCACTGATGTCGATGCGGCTGGATGCGCGGCTGTTCTCGCTCATCCCGGCGCCGGTCAAGCAGGGTCTGGGCATGCTGCCGCCGGTGCGGCGCATCATCAACCAGGTGCTCAAGGATCTCGGCATCCCCAAGGACATGCTGACTTTTTTCAATTACCCGACCCATTTCGACACCCGCGAGGCCGAACGGGCGCTGAAAGGTTCGGGTATCAGCGTGCCTTCGCTGGACACTTATGCCTGGGTGTTGTGGGATTACTGGGAGCGCCACCTCGATCCGGAACTATTCATTGACCGCTCGCTGTCGGGGCGGGTACGTGACAAGGTGGTGCTCATCACAGGCGCATCATCAGGCATTGGCAAGGCGACCGCGTTGATGATGGGTCAGGCCGGGGCCAAGACCATTATTGTCGCGCGCGGCGAGGAGCAGCTGCTCGAAACCAAGGCCGAAATCGAGGCCGAGGGCGGGCAGGCTTTCCCCTATACCTGCGACCTGGCTGATCTGGATGATGCTGACCGCCTGATCCAGCAGGTGCTGGCCGATCACGGGCAGGTCGATATCCTAATCAACAATGCCGGCCGCTCGATCCGGCGCTCGATCTCCCTGTCCTACGATCGTTTCCATGATTTCGAGCGCTGCATGCAGCTGAACTATTTCGGCGCGCTTAGATTGATCATGGGCTTTCTACCGGTGATGGAAAAGCGCCGCAGTGGCCAGATCATCAACATTTCCTCGATTGGCGTGCTGTCCAACGCGCCGCGCTTTTCGGCCTACGTGGCGTCCAAGGCGGCCCTGGATGCTTTTGCGCGCTGTGCGGCTTCCGAGTACAACGACACCGGTGTTTCCTTCACCACTATCAACATGCCGCTGGTGCGCACGCCGATGATCGCGCCGACCAAGATCTACGAGTCGGTACCAACCATTACCCCGGAAGATGCCGCCGACATGGTCAAGCAGGCGGTGATCTACCGGCCGCAGCGTATTGCCACGCGACTGGGGATATTCGCCCAGGTGTTGCATTCGATCGCGCCCAAGAGCTCGGAAATCATCATGAACTCGGCCTTCCGCATGTTCCCCGACTCTTCGGCGGCCAAGGGTGAGCGCTCGGGCAAAGACGATCAGCCGACCCAGGAACAGGTCGCTTTCGCCTCGTTGATGCGCGGCATCCACTGGTAATTCGGGACTTGGCGGCTGCCGCTCCGGGGAGCGGGGCGGCAGCCGGCGGGTCAGACCCTGATGATGCGCTCGAGTCGATCCAGGCTGCGCGCCAGGCTGTTGCCCATGGGGGCCAGGTAGCGCTTCTCGGCGTTCATGCTTTCGACAAAACTGCGCTCCTGCTGGAGTATGCGCCGGTTCAGGCCCAGTTCAAAGCGCTCGAGGAAAGCCTCCAATTCGTCGGCCATGGCCAGCAGCTCGGTCCGGGTCGTGCGATAGGCGTAATCGATCAACTCATGACGCGAGGCATAGCTGAACACATTGGTGAAAAACATGCGCTCGTCGTTGCGATTGGGCTCGACCAGCAAAATGGACGCGCCCGGGAACTCGGTCTGATACTTGGCCATGCCGACCTGCATGCGTGACTGAATGAGCGCGCGGAAGGTCTGTGACAACACGACGGGCAGGCCGCCCCTGATCATGCGGCTGGAGCTGCGGCCATCCGGCGGCACGCTGGGATCGAGCTCGGCATCGTAGGGCACCAGCGGATTGATGCCGATGAGCAGATCGGCGCCCTCGCGCAGCGCCACCGAGGCATGCAGGGTGCGGCGTAGCGCGCCGTCCACATAATAGTGTCCATCGATCTGGACCGGTGGGTACAGGCCGGGCAGGGCGGCCGAGGCCTGGACTGCGCTGGAAATCGGCACGTGATCCCATCCGGGCTCGCCAAAGCGGACCGCCTGGCCGGTTTCGAGGTCGACGGCGACCACGCGCAGCTTGGCGCCGAGCTGGCGGAAGTCGTTGGTCCGTCCCGGGCGCGACAGGATACCGGCAACGAATTCGTCGATGCTGTGGTTATCGAAAATGCCGGTCGGCACCAGGCGGCTCAGGCTCTCGATGCTTTCCAAGTGGGCAATCCGGTCCGGGTGGCGGATACATTCGAGCAGGATGTCCAGCGCCACGCCGGGCACGCTCATGACTCGATTGAAGTATTCGCGCACGGCCGGGCGCAGGAACAGGTCCGGCTGGAAGCGGAACTCCGCATCCGGCGAACTCATGAAGATCCGGCTCATCTGCGTGGTGGTGATCTGGTTGGCCAGGCTGGCCGACAGGAACGAGCCGGAACTGACGCCGATGTAGATGTCGAGGCCGTGCATCTGCACGCCGTCGATGGCTTCTTCCAGGGCCTGCAGCGCGCCGAGTTCGTAAATGGCGCCTAGCGGGCCTCCACCAGCGATGGCCAGTCCGATGACTGGGCGGTGCCCGTTGAGTTTGGGTTGGCTGGCGGCTGTGAGCTTGAGCATGACTGGCCTCGCTTCGCATGGCGAAAAGGGTGGGGCCTGGGGCTGAACGGTGATCCGCGCTGCTCCAGTCGGTTGGATCTCCGAAAAAGCCGGTGCCGACGACTCCCGTGTTGCTTCATTATAATGCAGTCATTGATCAGCTTTTGGGCAGGGCGGGTAGCTGCCCGCTCTGCGGAGACCTTTGGCAATGACCCTTGCGCTCAACGATTCAGCACCCGATTTCACCCTGCCGGACCAGGACGGAAACGCTTTCCGTCTCTCGCAACAGCGCGGCCGGCGGCTGTTGCTGGTGTTTTATCCGGGCGATGACACGCCGGTCTGCACGCGCCAGCTGTGTGATTACCGTGACGGACTGGAGTCTTTTGCCGACCTCGGTGTGAGCGTGATCGGCATCAGCGCCGATGACGCCGACTCGCATCGAGCATTTCGCCAGAAGCATCGGTTACCGTTCACATTACTCAGCGATCCCAACTTTGAAGTGGCGGAAAGATATGATTGCAAGGCACTGATTGGAATGAAAAGAGGGGTGTACCTTCTGGATGAAGAGCAGCGCATTCGCTATCGACACATCGAGGCGGTGGCGGTATTCCGGCGCAAGCGCGAGGAATTGATCGAGGCGATTCGGCGGCTCGGATGAGCGAGTCTTCATCCTATCTGCATTTGCACCAGCAGATCGGTCGCAACCAGGCGATTGGCGCCCGGGTCGATGCGCTGGAAACCCCGCGCGCCAGGGCCTTGTATCGGCTGCAGCACTGGCAGCGCCGGCGCCTGGATGCAACTTATGCTGACCTGCGCGCCAGCGACCGCTACCTGCCGGCCTGCGAGTTTTTCCTCGATGAGCTCTACGGCGGTCGTGATGTGGTCGAGCGCGACCGTCAGCTCAAGCGCGCCGCGCCGGTCATGCGGCGTTTTCTGCCCGATCATCTGCTCAACGCGGTCGGGGATGCCATGCAGCTGCAGGCAATCAGCCTGGAATTCGATCTGGCGCTGTCGGATCTGCTGGTCGACGTCGACCCCATTACCCAGCCCGACTATGCCCGAGCGTATCGATGCCACGGTGACTGGGCCGGTCGTGAACGGCAGCTGGTGCTGATCCGCCAGCTCGGTGAGCTGCTGGGTGAGACCGTGCAGAAGCCGCTGGTGCATCGCCTGGTCAAGCTGATGCATGGTCCGGCGGTCTTGGCCGGTTTTGGTGCCCTGCAGGTGTTTCTGCGCGACGGCCTGCAGGCCTTCGCTGAAATGGGCGCGGCCGACCATTTTCTCGACACCATCAGCGCGCGCGAGGGCGGGGCGCTGGAAAACATGCGCTCCGGCAGCGACTGGCCGTTT
>SLJA01000130.1 GCA_007135355.1 Wenzhouxiangella sp. | reverse complement strand
GCTCGATGTCCTTGTCGCTCAGGTCAAGCGTAATGCGTAGGCTCATGGTGTCAGGCTTCCTTCAGATCGATTCGGCAGGGCGATGCGAGCCAGACTAGAGCCTGGACCCGCCGGCGTCAATATGCCGTAAGTTTAGGCGGCAATGATGAACAACGCCACGCAGCAGCCAAAGCCCAGTGTCCAGACCAGTGAGCGCAGCAGGGCAAGATCAGCGATGTAGCAGACCAGGTAAGCAATCCGGCTGGCCACGAAGGCGATCGCAAGTCCGTCCACCCAGGCCTGGGTGGCGCCGGCCAGGTGGGCGATGATGACCGCGGCGGCAAACAGCGGAAACATCTCGAAACTGTTCTGCTGGGCCCACAACGCGCGCTGCCGATAGCCCTCGAAGCTCTCATACCACTCGCGCGGGCGGCGATTATCGAAGCCCTTGGCGCCGGCTTTGGCGACGAAGATTGTGAGGTAAGGCAGTATTGCGGCGACCAGAATGCACCAGTAGGCGATTGTCATTGAGGCGGGCTCCATGGCGGGTTGGGCATTGATAATGACTGTGTTTACCTGAAGCGCCCGGGCTGGCCGGGAACCGGGTGCAGGAAGCCGGACGCCTCTGTGGTTCGTGTCCGCCCCCGTTCGTCGCTCAACAGCACCTGCATGTGCCATTCGATGCGCCTGAAGACTTGCTGGTTCTCGCGTCCGGCCGCGTGTGAGTCAAATTGCTCCAGTAGTCTGAGACCCTCGGGCTCGCCGGTTCCCTGAAAAGTCAAGACCTCTCGGCCGCGTGGGCTGATTTCGAAGTCCGGCTCGTGCGCTACGCTGAGCAAGCGTTGATCGCCGCTGCTCAACTGCACCTCTACTTTGGTCAGTGGGAACGGACTGTCATTGATGTTGCGCAGCCCTACGGACAGCGTCATCCGTTCACCGTCCCGTTCCAGTCCATCCAGTGTGATCAGTGGCAGTTCACCGCGCACCTGGCGGGGGCCTGAGGCACAGGCGGTGAGCAGGATGAGGGCCAGGACGACGACAACGGGACCGGCTTTGATCAGGGTTGCATGCATGCCCCTTATGATACGGGACTCAACCCGGCAAACCCGTCATCTCGCATGCTGAGTTCGTTTCCGCCGAATTTCACCGCTTTGATCCAGGGCAGCAGTCGCGGCATAGGCCTGGCGTTGGTGGAGCGCTTGCTGAATGAACCACGGGTCGGCCGGGTGCTGGCCTGCGCGCGCCGCCCCGACGGCTCGGCTGGTCTGGCTCGGCTGGCTGAGACACACGCCGGTCGACTGCAAATGGTGCAACTGGACATCACCGATTCGGGCCAACTCGAAGCATTGGCCGATGGGCTGCGTGCCGAGCGGCTACGACCGCACCTGGTCATCAATGTGGCGGGCATTCTGCATGATGGCCAGGGTCTGGCTCCCGAAAAACGCCTGGAAGACCTCGATTTCGAGCGCATGCAGCGGGTCTTTGCGGTCAATGCTTTGGGTCCGGCCCTGCTCTGTCGGCACCTGTTGCCGCTGATGGCGACTGACGGCAAGGCCGTGCTGGCGGCGCTGTCGGCGCGCGTCGGTTCGATCGGTGACAATCGTCTGGGCGGTTGGTATGCCTATCGCTCGAGCAAGGCGGCACTGAACCAGATCCTGAAAACCGCCTCGATCGAGGCCCGGCGGCGGTTCAAGAATGTGGTGCTTGCGGCCTTGCACCCAGGGACGACCGATACCAATCTGTCGCGGCCTTTTCAGGCCAATGTGCCGGACGACAAGCTGTTTAGCACCGACTTCGTAGCCGAGCGTTTGTTGAGCGTTATCGATCAGCTCGAGCTTGGCGACAGCGGTGGTTTTTTTGCCTGGGATGGACAGTCCATCCCCTGGTAAGCCCCATCGTCCGAGGCGGTGCCGAAATCTGGTAGTTTGGAGGAAGTTTCCGAGAGCCAGAACGAGGGTCGACCATGGCGATACAGCGCTTGAGTGCCGAAGCGGTCGTTGATCGGGCCCTGGCCCAGCTCGACGGCAAGATCGTGATGGCCCTGCCGCTGGCGCTGGGAAAGCCCAATCGGCTGGTCAATGCTTTTTACCAACGCGCGAAAGCGGATCGCGCGATCCGGCTGGATATCGTGACAGCCCTATCGCTGGACATCCCGGAACCCGGTCATTGGCTGGAAGGCCGTATGGCCGGCCCGTTTCTCGAGCGGCACTTTGGCGCCGATTATCCGCGTCTGGACTACCTGCGCGACCTGGCCGGAGACTCGGTGCCGGACAATATCCGCATCATTGAGTTCTATTTTCAATCCGGTGCGGCGTTGGGTCATGCACGGCGTCAGCGCCACTACATTTCGTCTAATTACACCCATGTGGCGCGTGACCTGGTTGACCGCGGCGTCAACCTGACCCTGCAGCTGGTGGCGGGTCCGATTGATGGACGTTTGAGTCTGTCGTGCAACCCCGACGTCAGCCTGGACTTGCGCCGGCGACTGGACGCTGTCGCCGACCGGCCCTGTTTCAACATCGGCCAACTCCACCCCGACTTGCCCTTCATGGCCGGCGATGCCATTGTCGACCCTGACTTTTTTGACTTGCTGATCGACACCGATCCCGACCAGCGCCTGTTCGCCCTGCCACGCATGGCAGTCCAGGCGCAGGATCATGCGGTCGGTTTTCATGCCAGTCGGTTGGTTGCCGACGCCGGTACGCTGCAGATCGGCATCGGTTCACTGAGCGATGCCCTGATCCATAGCCTGATTCTGCGTCATCGCGACAATGACCGTTACCGGGCGTTGTTGGCGGATCTTGCTCCCGCGCCTTGCGCGCTGGACGAACACGAGCCGTTCCGAACCGGGCTGTACGGCGCCAGCGAGCTGTTCATGGACGCGTTCATGCATCTCTATCAGGCTGGCATTCTGACCCGCGAGGTGTTCGATGATCTGGATCTGCAGCAACGCGCCAACGCGGGCGAAGCCTTGGAAGCCGGCGGCTCCGGCGTGTTGATGGATGGTGGCTTTTTTCTGGGTTCGGCCGACTTTTATGAATTTTTGCGAACGCTGGACGCATCGGAGCGTCCCCGCTTCCGCATGCATGGTGTGGGTCGCATGAACCAGCTCTATGGAGGCAACGAAGCGCTGGAGACCGCGCAACGCCGGCACGCGCGCTTTATCAATACCTGCATGATGGTGACCGCGACCGGCGCGGCGGTATCCGACGGATTGGCCGATCACCAAGTGGTATCCGGCGTTGGCGGACAGTACAACTTTGTCGCCATGGCGCATGCCATGGACGACGGTCGATCCATTCTGATGCTGCGCGCCGTGCGCGAAAGCGACGGACGGCGCCAATCGAATATTGTCTGGGAGTACCCACACACCACCATCCCGCGTCATTTGCGTGACCTGGTAGTCACCGAGTATGGCGTGGCTGATTTGCGCGGCCGTACCGACGAGGAGTGCATTCAGGCACTGGTTGCGATCATGGATGCCGAATTCCAGGAGGAGTTGGTTGAACGTGCGAAGTCGGCTGGGAAACTGGCCCGTGACTGGCAGATCCCGGCGGCCGCACGGCGCAACACGCCTGAACAGATTGATCGAGTATTTGCCCCGCCGACTTTCCCCAGATGGCCGTTCGGTAGCGATTTCACCGAGGTTGAGCTGAGACTGATTCCGGCGCTTCAGCAACTCAAGACCTGGTCGCGCCGGCGTTGGAGCCTGATCGCTGCACTGGCGCGGGGTCGACCGCAGCAGTTTCCCGAAGCGTTGGCTCGCCTGGGGCTGGAGCGCCCGGAGACGCTGCGGGAACGCGTTTATGCCCGGTTGCTGGCAGCCGCTCTGGCGAGCTCGGAGGCGGGTTGACGGTTCAGCCAATCAGCGATGGCCCGCGCGCTGCTGTCCGGCTCGCGCATCCAGCGGTAGTGATCGGCGGCACCGGTCAGATGCTCGCCGGTCAGCACGGTCTGTTCGTGATGGGCTGAGCCCAGTTTTCCCTTCAGCCAGTCCAGCGAAGACTGCGGCACAAACCAATCATCGGCCATGCGCAAGCTGAGAGCCGGTACGTTCAGATCGCGCATGCCCTGCTCGAGATCGTGGTCGATGCCGCTGGGGGTGTAGACGCCGCGACGTCCGCTGAGCGTCCAGTCACGAATCACGCCGCGTGCCTCGCGCCCGGC
>SLJA01000022.1 GCA_007135355.1 Wenzhouxiangella sp. | reverse complement strand
CACCTGCTCGACATCGATCAGCTATCTTCCAGTGACCTGGAGGGCTTGCTCGCCCGGGCCTTGGCCCTGGCTGGCGGCGCCAGGCCGGCCGTGCTGACACAAACCGTGGTCAATCTATTCTTTGAGCCTAGTACCCGGACACGCGTATCTTTCGAGCTGGCGGCGCGCCGTCTGGGGATGAGCGTCGTCAACATCGAGCTGGATCGGTCCTCGTCCAGCAAGGGCGAAAGCCTCGAAGATACCGCGGCTACGCTGGCGGCCATGGGGGTCGGTGCAATCATTGTTCGACATCCGGAAACCGGCCGCTGTCACCAGCTGGCTGCGACCTTGCCGCCCGGATTACGGCTACTCAACGCCGGCGACGGCAGCGGCCATCATCCCAGCCAGGCGCTGCTGGATCTGGCTTGTCTGCGTCAGGCCGGCTTGGACGTGCGTGACCGAGTGGTCGCGATCATTGGCGATGTCCGTCATTCGCGTGTCGCCCGCTCCGGCCTGTGCCTGTTTCGCCGCTGTGGCGCGGCCGAACTGCGGATTGCCGGGCCAGACAGCCTGATGCCGGAAGTTTTGCCTGCCGGTGTCGTTCGTTCGGACCGCCTGGACGAGGCGGTGCGCGATGCCGACGTGATCATGATGCTCAGGGTGCAGCATGAGCGCATGGATCAGCAGGTCTGGCCCGACCCGGGCAGTTACCATGCATGCTGGGGTCTGCAGACGGCTCATCTTGCGCTGGCCCGACCGGATTGCCGGGTACTTCATCCTGGGCCGATCAACCGCGGCATGGAGATCAGCTCGGCGGTGGCCGATGGTCCCCAGTCGCTGATTCTGGATCAGGTTCGTATGGGTGTTTTCGCGCGCATGGCCGTGCTTGAGTGGCTGTTTGGGTCGGACGGCGGTTTGAGCGTATGACGCTGGAGCGGAACGGGGAAGGGCATCTGCGCCGGATACGCAGTTTCGTGCGTCGACCCGGACGCCTGACGCCGGCCCAGCAACGGGCGCTGGACACGCTGCTTCCGCGCTACGAGCTTGACCTCGCGCTGGCAGATGTTCGTGATGCATTCGAGCGCTCCGCGCCGCTGGTGATGGAAATCGGCTTCGGCAATGGAGAAGCCCTGGTCGCCATGGCGAGCGCCGAGCCGGGCTTCAATTTTGTCGGCGTCGAAGTGCATGAGCCTGGCGTCGGGCGCGCACTGCGGGCGATACACGCGGCCGAGCTGGTCAACGTGCGGGTTGCCATGCGCGATGCGGTTGAGCTATTAGCCCGGCAGGTACGGCCCGGCAGCCTGGAGCAGGTGCGGATTTACTTTCCCGATCCCTGGCCAAAAAAGCGCCACCACAAGCGCCGCATCATCCAGCCAGAGTTTGTCGGGGCTCTGGCGACCGCCATCGGTAGCGGTGGTCTGTTGCACCTGGCGACTGACTGGGCGCCGTATGCGGAGTGGATGCTCGAAGTGCTGGATCAGTGTGATGCCTTCTCCAATCTGGGTCATCCCTATGTTGAACGACCGGAGTGGCGACCACAGACCCGTTTCGAGCGGCGCGGCCAGGGACGTGGCCATGAGATTTTTGACCTGCTGTTTGCACGGCGCTAAAAGTTTTTGCGCCCGTCATGGTGTTCGCTGAACTGAATATCGGGTAAGGTACTCCAACATCGTCTCACCTTTTGCATTGACTCCTTGAAGAGCGCATTGACCCGAGCAGCATGGACGGTGGACTGACCTTAAGCGGTGACATGATCCTCGTGCTCGTGTTGCTGGGCCTGACCATCTTCCTGTTCGTCTTCGAAATTGTCCGCGTCGATATCGCCGCCATCTGCATCATGGTGTTGATCGGGCTGCTCGGTCTGGTTCCGGGGGACCAGTTGTTTAACGGCTTTGCCTCCAACGCGGTGATCTCGGTCATCGCGGTGATGATCATCGGTGCCGGTCTGGACCGCACCGGCGTGATGAATGTGGTGGCCAATTTCATCGTTCGGGTCGGCGGGCGATCAGAGCCACGCATCATGGCGATGATGTCGTCGACCGTCGGCGTCAGCTCAGGGTTCATGCAGAATACCGGCGCGACGGCGCTTTTTTTGCCGGTGGTGTCGAGAATCTCCGCGCGTCTGGACTTGCCGCTGTCGCGCCTGCTCATGCCCATGGGCTTCTGCGCCATCGTTGGCGGCACCATCACCATGGTGGGTTCCTCGCCGCTGATTTTGCTTAATGACCTGATCCTGACCTCCAATCGCTCACTACCGCCGGGTGCCGAGGCCATGCGGCCGTTTGAGCTGTTCGCCGTGGCCCCGGTGGGGCTGGCCCTTTTGGCGGCGTCCATCGTCTACTTTCTGCTAGTCGCCCGATGGTTGCTGCCGGCCAGCAGCGCCAAGCGTCCGGCCGCGCCTGGACGCACCAAACGCTACTTTGCCGAGGTCTATGGCATCGAAGGTGATGTCTATGAAATGCTGGTGACGGTTGACTCGCCACTGGTGGGCATGCGCATCGGCGAGGCCGAAGAGCTGGAAGGCGCGCCCTTGATGCTGGCGATCCAGAATACCGACAAGCCGCGTCTGGGGCCGCCGGCCGAGGAAATGATCTGGGTCGGAACCGTGCTAGGGGTGATGGGCACGCGAGAACAGGTCGGTGAGTTTGCCTTGCGCAACCACTTGCGCCTGCAACCGCGTCTGCGCACTTTCGGCAACCTGTTCAATCCCACCCGCGCCGGCATCTCCGAGGTCGTCATTCCGCCGGGGTCGCGGCTGATCGGGCAGACGATCGGTCAAGCCCGACTGCGCCAGCGCTTCGGAATTTCCGTGCTGGCGGTCAACCGGCGCGAGGAAATCATTCGCCAGCAGCTGCGCGAACAAACCCTGCAGGTGGGCGACTGCCTGGTCAGCCATTCGACCTGGCGCGACCTGGCCAACGTGGCGCGTGACAAGGATTTCATCGTCGCCACCGACATTCCCAAGGAAGAACAGCGGCCGCAAAAGGTGCCGCACGCGCTGGGCTTCCTGGCCCTGTCCCTGTACATGATCCTGTTTACCGACTTTCAGCTCTCGGTGGCCTTGCTGACCGGCGCGGTCGGCATGATCCTGACCGGGGTCTTGAGCATGGACGAGGCCTACCAGTCGGTCAGTTGGTCGACCGTGTTCCTGATGGCCAGCCTGATCCCGTTGGGCTTTGCCATGGAGGTGACGGGCACCGCGGCCTGGCTGGCCGAGCAGGTACTCGGGGCGCTGGGCGAGGTGCCCGAGATCTTCTTCCAGATCGCGCTGGCGGTGCTGGCCACCATCTTCACCCTGGTCATGTCCAACGTGGGCGCGACCGTGCTGCTGGTGCCGATCGCGATCAACATCGCCCTGGTCACCGGGGGCAATCCGGCCGTTTACGCGCTGATCGTCGGCCTGGCGACTTCGAACGCGTTTATCCTGCCGACCCACCCGGTCAACGCCCTGATCATGGGGCCGGGTGGCTACCGGGTGAAGGACTTCATCCGCGTGGGCGGCCTGATGAGCGTGCTGTTCCTGGCCGTGATGCTGACGGTGGTGAACCTGGTTTTCTAATTGATTGGCATCAAGATACCTGCGGTACTTGATGCTCGGCATTTGCGGCGCATGTCCGCAAATGCCTCCGCTTCGCGTTTTCGTGCGGCCTAACAAAACACTACCTGATTACGCATCTGGCGCGGCCATGCTGGGTATGGGGAGAGCGGTCAGAGGGTCTTGTTTTTCAGGCCGACGGTTTGTCGACCGCCTTTCAGGCGGCCGATTCCCTGCACGCGCTCAATCGGCGCTTCAGTCTGGCTTCTTTCGTCTAACGCCGAAAACCGCCAGGCTTGCGCTGCCGGCGCTGCTCGGTCCAGGCGGGGTCCGCCGAACTCGCTCCGCGCCCTACGGGCGCTCCGCTCAGACATGCGGCGGCCCTGATTCCGCCTGGCCCTGCGCGCTTCGGCTTCACCTAAAAGGCCTGAAAAACAAGACCCTCTGACCTATGGCTGGGTTTACTGCGTAATCAGCAAACACTAAAACTCGTCGGCCGCAAAGACCTGGCCGTCTTCCTCCACCACCGGGCAGCGGGTCAGCAGCGCACGCGGGCAGGGTCCGGCCACGCATTGCCCGGTGCGCGGCTCGAACACGGCGCCGTGCGCGGCACAGATCAGTCGGTTGTGTTCGTCGGTGAGGAACTCGT
>SLJA01000202.1 GCA_007135355.1 Wenzhouxiangella sp. | reverse complement strand
CGATCAGCTCCGGTTCCCGGCCATTGAGGATATGGATGCAAACATCCGTATCGAGCAGCTTCATTCGAGATCAGCTCTGTCTTCGAACTCCAGGGGCGCGGATCGCTTGATCGGCGCAATCTCGCGATTCCCGTACAGACGCTCGAAATAGCCCGGTGGCCAAGCCGTCACCAGGTCTTTTCGGGCCAGTTCGGCCAGGTAGCGCGACAGACTCATGCCGGCCTGTTCAGCGCGCCGCTTCAAGGCCTCGGCCTCCGGGTCTGGCAGATAGCAGTGCAACTGCGCCATAGGGGTTTCCGTAAATGCATGTGCATATATTCTATATCGATGCGGTCTGCATGGAGCGCTCAGTCATTGAAAGGATTGACGATCGTCAATCCGTCGATGACCCGTCCATCCTGCATATCCTCGGAGTAGAGCACGGAGCACTCCGCGCGGAGCGCGGCATGCACGATCAGGGCATCCCAGAATGAGAGCTGGTGCAGTTGCATCAGGTCAATGGCGGCCAGGACATCGTCGGGAGCGATCTGAACAACCATCAAGCGGCTGAACAACCGGGTGCGCTGCTTGGCAAGCTCGACATCGACACCAATAAGTGTAACTAAATGGATGGTGCGGCGCCATCGCAGCTTTCCGGGGTTCGGTTTTCAGGGCTTTCCTTCGAGTCATGGCCGTTCCCGGACGATCAATGCTCTATGAAGCGCCTCGGCGGGCAGCGCCTCGTGAAATAAAAGTCGCACAAATTCATTGGCATAGGACAATTTCCCGGGTTTTTGCAAAAAAACGCTTGACAGGCTGTGCAGTGCTTCATTAGTGTTCGCCCCATGAACAGCCGCCACCACAACGCACCCAAGGCCATCGCCGCTGCCCCGCAGCGCGGCCTGCGTGACATGGTGATTCCGGCTTCAGCGCTCGTACTCGGTCTCGTACTCGTACTCATTATTTCGCTTACAGGTAGCGGGTCCGTCTAGCGCGCAAGCAAAACAAACAGACGAAACAGAAACCCCGCTACCGAAAGGAGCGGGGTTTTTTTTAGCCCGAATTTTGGGCTTGGAAAAAAGAGAAATACGACCAGGTCAATGGAAAGCGACAAGATCAAAAAGGGGACACACCGCGCGCCGGCGCGGGCCATGCTCAAGGCCACGGGCCTGAGCGACGAGGACATTGCCCGTCCGATGGTGGCCGTGGTCAATACCTGGAGTGAAGTCACCCCCTGCAACATCCACCTGCGCGAGCTGGCCCGGCCGCTGAAGAAAGGCATCTGCGAAGCGGGCGGTACACCGATCGAATTCAACACCATCATGGTCACCGATGGCATCGCCATGGGCTCGGACGGCATGAGCGCCTCGCTGATGTCGCGCGAAACCATCGCCGATTCCATCGAGCTGGCGGTGCGCGGCCACTGCCTGGATGCGGTGGTCGTGCTGGTCGGCTGCGACAAGACCCTGCCGGCCGCGGCCATGGCCCTGGCCCGTCTGGACCGTCCCGGCATCATTGTTTATGGCGGCTCGATCATGCCCGGCCGCCACAACGAGCTGGCCATCACCATCCAGGATGTATTTGAAGCCGTTGGCGCGCGCTCGGCCGGCAAGATCGACGATGAAGAACTGACCCAAATCGAAAACGCCGCCTGTCCCGGTGCCGGCGCCTGCGGCGGCCAATTCACCGCCAACACCATGGCCCAGGTCCTGACCCTGCTGGGGCTGTCTCCGATGGGGGTCAACGACATCCCGGCGGTGCACCCGGATAAAGCGCCGGCCTTCGAGCGCTGCGGCCGGATCGTCATGGACATGGTCGCGCGCGGCGAAAGCGCCAAAGACCTGATCACGGTCGAGTCCTTGCGCAACGCCGCCACCGTCGTCACAGCCACCGCCGGTTCAACCAACGCCATCCTGCACCTGCTGGCCATCGCCCGTGAGGCCGGCCGCGAGTTCCACATCGACGAATTTGACACCATCGCCCGCAACACCCCGGTCATCACCGACTTGAAGCCTGGCGGCCGCTACATGGCACCAGACCTGTTCGCCGCCGGCGGCACCGCGCTGGTCGCGGCCGAGTTGGCCAAGGCCGGCAAGCTGGTCGACGCACCGACCTGCACCGGCAAAAGCCTGTTCGCAGAAGTTGAGTCGGTGCAGGCGACGAGCGGTCAGAAAGTCGTGCGCCCGGTGGCCGACCCGTTCAAGCCGCGCGGCGGCTTCGGCGTCCTGTACGGCAAGCTGGCCCCGGAAGGCTGCGTGATCAAGCTGGCCGGACACGGCCGCCTGCAGCACTCCGGACCGGCGCGCGTGTTCGACGGCGAGGAAGCCGCTTTCGAGGCCGTCCAGGCCGGACAAATCCAGGCCGGCGATGTGGTCGTGATCCGCTTTGAGGGTCCGCGCGGTGGCCCCGGCATGCGCGAAATGCTGGCGGTGACCGCCGCCATCGTCGGCCAGGGCTTGAGTGATTCAGTCGCCCTGATTACCGACGGCCGCTTCAGCGGCGCGACCTACGGCTTCATGATCGGCCATGTCAGCCCGGAAGCGGCCGATGGTGGCCCGCTGGCTTTTCTGCGCGACGGCGATACGGTCATCATCGACGTCGACGCCCAGACCCTGGACACCGACGCCGACCTGGACGCCCGCCGCGAAGGCTGGAAAGCTCCGCCACCGGCCGCCACCCAGGGCGTCTATGCCCGCTACATCGCCCAGGTTTCCAGCGCCTCCAAGGGCGCGGTGACCGGATTCCCTTTCGATCGCTGATCTCTTCTCAAACCTAAAGGAACACAACCCAACATGAAAATCCGCACCGAAGCCGACCACCAACGCAACGCCCTGGCAGGCCAGACCATCGCCGTCATCGGCTATGGCAGCCAGGGCAGGGCGCATGCGCTCAACCTGAAGGACTCCGGCCACGATGTGGTCATCGGCGCGCGCAAGTCCGGCGGCAGCTGGAACAAGGCCCAGGCCGACGGCTTCCGCGTGGCCGAGCCGGCCGAGGCCGCCGCCCAGGCCGGACTGATCGCCCTGCTGACTCCCGACATGGCCCAGCCCCAGGTCTATGGCCAGATCGAGTCTTCGATCAAGAAGGGTGCGGCCCTGCTGTTCGCCCACGGTTTCAACATCCACTTCGGCAGCATCCAGCCGCGCGCCGATATCGATGTGATCATGGTCGCTCCAAAGGGCCCCGGTGCGCTGGTCCGGCGCCAGTACGAGGAAGGCCGCGGTGTGCCCTGCCTGCGCGCGATTGCCCAGGACGCAACGGGTCAGGCCGCCGACAAGGCCTTCTCTTACGCGCATGGCATCGGCGGCACCCGGGGTGGGGTGCTCGACACCACGTTCCAGGAAGAAACCGAGACCGACCTGTTCGGCGAGCAGGTCGTCCTGTGCGGGGGAACGGCCGAGCTGGTCATCCGCGGCTTCGAGACCCTGGTCGAGGCCGGCTATCAGCCCGAAGTCGCCTACTTCGAGTGCCTGCACGAGCTGAAACTGATCGTTGACCTGCTGCACGAAGGCGGCATGGCGCGGATGTATGAGTTCATCTCCGATACGGCAGCCTACGGTGACCTGACCCGTGGCCCGCGCATCATCGACGAGGGCGCGCGAGCCCGCATGCGCGAAGTGCTGTCCGAGATTCAGAACGGTCAGTTCGCGCGTGACTGGATCCTGGAAAACCAGGCCGGCCTGCCGCAACACCGTGCCCTGATGCGTCAGCGCACCGAGCATGAGATCGAGCGCGTCGGCAAGGCCCTGCGCGGGCGCATGAGCTGGCTGCAGCCCAAGGCCGCGCCTGCCGCGAAGACTTCGGACAAGGCAGCCTGACGGAGGCACCCCCATGAGCCTGGCCACAGCAAAGACTCAAGCCCAGACCGCCACGATCTCCGGCGCCCACTTGTTCGTGCGGACCTTGCGCGAGCTGGGCGTGGACACCGTGTTCGGCTACCCCGGCGGCGCCATCATGCCGATCTACGATGCGCTGCCGGGGTCCGGCATCACCCACATCCTGACCCGTCACGAGCAGGGTGCCGCCCTGGCCGCCGACGGCTACGCCCGGGTCAGCAACCGGGTCGGTGTGTGCATGGCCACCTCCGGTCCGGGCGCGACCAACCTGGTCACCGGCCTGGCCAACAGCTTTCTGGACTCGGTGCCGGTGGTGGCCATTACGGGTCAGGTCGCCACACCGCTGATGGG
>SLJA01000252.1 GCA_007135355.1 Wenzhouxiangella sp. | reverse complement strand
CCGTGCGCCGGCGCGTCGGATCGACAGCCAGCACGGCGATCCGCATTTCGGGGAAGTATTGGAGGAAGCGGTTGAGGAGTTCGTCGGTGACCGACGACTTGCCGGCGCCGCCGGTGCCGGTAAGGCCAAGAACAGGGTTCAGCGTTCGGCGTTCAGGGTTCAGGGGTGGCTGACGCAGGGCTTTGAGGCGGCCTTCAGGGAAAGTGCCATTCTCGATGGCGGACAGCGCCCGGCCAATCTCGATATCCGAAAGTGTCTTCCCTGAACCCTGAACCCCGAACCCTGAACCCTTCTCCCCCCTCGCCTCCCGCGCCCGCTCCACCAAATCCTCAATCATCTCCCCCAAACCCATCCGCATCCCGTCCTCCGGGTGATAAATGCGGTTGACGCCGTAGGCCTGCAGCTCGCGGATTTCGGCCGGGGTGATGGTGCCGCCACCGCCGCCGAAGACCTGGATATGCCCGGCGCCCTGCTCGGCCAGGCTGTCGACCAGGTAGCGGAAATATTCGTTGTGACCACCCTGGTAGGAGCTGACCGCGATGGCGTCGGCGTCTTCGCAGATCGCCGCGCGAACGATTTCGGCCACCGAGCGGTTGTGACCCAGGTGGATGACTTCACAGCCCTGAGCCTGGATCAGACGACGCATCAGGTTGATCGCCGCATCATGCCCGTCGAACAGGCTGGCGGCAGTCACGATGCGCAGCGGGGAGGCTGCAGGCTGACTGCCAGACTCGACAGATCGGAGCTGAACGGACTGATTCATACGCGAAATCGCAGAAAAAACACCCAGAAATTGTACCGCGCAACGAAAAAATTGATGCAGATCAGATGAATCTGCCTTCACACTGAGCAATAATGCGCGGCATGAGTACTCAAATTGCGGAAAACGTGACGCGACCCAAGCCGCCTCCGGAGGAAATGGAGCGGCATGCCGAAGAGGCCGCGCAGTTTCTTAAGCTGATGGCCAACCCCCATCGACTGATGATTCTTTGCCACCTGTTGGACAAGGAATTGTCCGTCTCGGAACTCAACCAGCACCTGCCGCTCAGCCAGTCAGCCCTGTCGCAGCATCTGGCCGTGCTCAGAAACAGCGGCCTGGTGAAAACCCGGCGCCAGCAGCAAGTCATCTTTTACTCGCTGGCCAGCCTGGAAGTCAGGGCCGTAATGGACGAGCTATACCAGCAGTTCTGCAAGCCCGAAGCGCTCTGACCCGCCCGCCCGGGCAATCAGCGCTTTTTGCCGAACAGTACGCCCATCAGGTTGCGCGAAATTTCGCGCCCAATGCTGTTGCCCACCGTTCGAACCGTCGACTTGATGAAGGCTTCACCGGTGGACTGGCGATTGGAACGCCGCGGTGCGCTCTGACGCGCAGCAGCACGGGCCGCCTTTTCATCGGCGGCGCGTCGCGCGTCGGCCTCGGCCGCAGCCGCCGCCGCTTCCGCTTCTTTTTTCAAAACCTCGTAGGCGGAATCCCGGTCCAGCGTCGTGTCGTACTTGGCTCCGACCGGGCTGCGTGCGCGCACCTGGGCCCGCTCTTCATCGGTCAGCGGCCCCATGCGGCAACGTGGCGGGGCGATCAGGGTGCGCTCGACCGGTTGCGGAATGCCCTTGTCTCCCAGCGGCGAGACCAGGGCCTCGCCGACGCCAAGCGTGGTAATGGCCTCCAACACGTTCAGGCCGGGTTTGGGGACGAAGGTCTCGGCGGCCGAACGGATGGCTTTCTGATCTCGCGGAGTGAAGGCGCGCAGCGCGTGCTGAACCCGGTTGCCCAGCTGACCGAGGATTTCATTGGGAATATCATCCGGATTCTGCGAGCAGAAATACACGCCCACGCCCTTGGAACGGATCAGGCGCACCACCTGCTCAACCCGGCGCCTGAGCGAGGCCGGCGCATCGCCGAACAAAAGATGAGCCTCATCGAACACGAACACCAGTTTCGGGCGGTCTTGGTCACCCACCTCGGGCAATTGCTCGAACAGCTCCGAGAGCATCCACAATAGAAAGGTCGAATATAAGCGCGGCTTGGTGATCAGGTTTTCAGCCGCCAACAGGTTGATCACTCCACGACCGGACAGGTCGGTGCGCATCAGGTCGTTCAGCTCCAGCGCCGGCTCGGCAAAAAAATGCTCGGCGCCGTCCGCCTCAAGGGTCAGCAGGCGCCGCTGGATGGCGCCGATCGAAGCCGTATTGACCAGGCCATAGCGGGTACTGACCGTCTCGCGGTTCTCGGCCACGTGGGTCAGCAGCGCGCGCAGATCCTTCAGATCCAGCAGTAGCAGGCCCGCCTCATCCGCCACCCGGAAAACGACGTTCAACACCCCTTCCTGGGTGTCGTTCAGATCCAGCATGCGTGCCAACAAGGTCGGGCCGATCTGGGTCACCGTCGCACGGACCGGGTGGCCGGACTGCCCCCACAGATCCCAGAACACGACCGGGCTGGGTTCCTGGCGGTAATCCTCGATACCGATGCGCTCGATTCGCTCATCGATTCGGGCATGCGGCGTGCCCGCCGCGGCCAGTCCAGACACATCGCCCTTGGCATCGGCCATGAAGACCGGCACACCCAGGCGCGAAAAGCCCTCGGCCAAAACCAGAAGCGTCACGGTCTTGCCGGTGCCCGTGGCCCCGGCGATCAGCCCGTGGCGATTGGCATAGCGGGCTGCCAGATGCACGGGCTCCTCGCCCTTGCCGATCAAGATTGATTCCATCACCATGCTGGCCTCAGATGAGCGTCGTGTCGATTCGGAATAGTAGCCCAGACGGCTGCGATCAGCCAAAATCATGATTGCGACCTGGCTGGCTTCAATCAGCGTTTGTAATTGAGCCAAGCCGATGCTATAAGGATTGGCAGTATCCTGGGCGAATGTCGGCGCCCAGAGATTAGCGTGGTTTGGGCTGCCGCCAGCATCATGGCTGCACGCGCAAATTCGAATCAAAGCTCAGCACCGACATCATCCAAGGGAGAACAAGGTCATGAATTACAAGATTGAAGATATCGAGGGTATCGCCGCGGCGCGGGCCGCCAAACTGGCCAAGATGGGCATCACCCATACCGGCCACTTGTTGAAGCACGGCGCCACCCGCACGGGGCGGAAGAAAATCGCGGCCGAATGTGGCGTCAGCCCGGTACGCCTTCTCAAGTGGGTCAACATGGCCGACCTGATGCGCATTTCCGGTGTCGGCGAGGAATACTCGGAGCTGCTGGAGGCCGCCAATTGCAACACGGTCAAACAGCTGGCGCGGCGCAACCCCGACAATCTGGCCAAGCGGATGCTCGAGATCAACGAGCAGAAAAAACTGGTGCGCTCACCGCCGAAGGCCTCGCAAGTCACCAAGTGGGTCGATCAGGCCGGCAAGCTTGAGCCCGTGATTACCTACTGACCGACGGTCACCCCGCCTGATCCAGTCAGTGCTGGCCCATACAGCGGGTCAGCACGATAAAAAATCCAGGCTGAACGGCGCTTTGTTTTTCGCCTGGTCCTCCCCCACCTTTGGAAACTCAGGACTTTCCGCCCTTGGTCTTGCAAATATATTAGGTTTTTCTTATACTTGATACAGACACCCCAATGCAGGAGCAGCTGATGAATATTGATCGTCTCGTTTTCGCCTTTGCCGGGATCATGATCCTTTTGAGCTTGGTGTTGTCCCAATTACACAGCGGCTACTGGCTGTTTTTGACCGCGTTTGTCGGACTGAACATGCTCCAGGCCGCATTCACCGGCTTCTGCCCGCTGGCCAGGATGCTCAAGGCCGTGGGCCGCAGACCCGGACCTGCTTTCAACTAAGGAGATGCAATGAATCACTGGATGAAAACATCACTATCGATCGCCGCAATCGGTGCTGCTTTGCTGCTGGCCGTTCCGGCGAGCGCTGATGATCACGGCCGCCACGGCGAGCGCGAGCGTGGCGAGCAGCGCATGCACCAGGGCGGCGGCCATGATCACCGCCTGTTCGTGACCGTCACCGGCTCGGCCACGCAGGACCGCGCCATGCCGCTGGTACTGGCCAACCAGGCCGTGGACCAGGGCCTGGAAGTCCGCGTCCTGTTGTGCGGCGCCGGTGGTCAGCTGGCCGTCGCCGACTACGCGGCGGAAACCTTCGCGCCGCGCGATGTCAGCGCGCAGGACTTGCTCAGACGCCTGATGAACGAGGGCGTCACCGTCGAGGT
>SLJA01000118.1 GCA_007135355.1 Wenzhouxiangella sp. | reverse complement strand
CCGGCGGCGACATGGTCCGCGGCGCCGACCTGGTCGTCACCGCGGTCTTCGAGGGTCGCGAAGCCGCAAAGGCAATGCTTGAATCACTGGGCCTCGGCGAGCAGTCGCAGCTGCGGGTAGCCTGAACATCAACCATGGCCCTGCAGACGCCAGCCCAGGGAGGCCAATGATCCAGCGAGGACTGACCCGTTCTTCCGGCTACGGAGTCAGTTCTAGCAGCTCCAGCAGGGGTTGCAGGCGCTGACGCAATTGACCCATGTGCGGCCTGATCTGGTCGGCTTCGCCACGCTCGAGCAGCCGCAATGCTTGCTCAAGATCGAGCGCGGGCGCGCCGTCGGCCATGGCCGGCACCGCTGGCTGCTCGTTGCCGACTTTGCCGGCCAGTCCGTCGTCCAGCAATGTCGCCGCATCGCCGGTATGGTCAAGCCGTATCGGCTGGATGATGAAGCGAGCGCTGACGTTGAGAATGTCGCCTGAGACGCATAGCCCGAGCTCATCGAGATCCGGCAGAAAGCGCGTCTGCAGGGATTCGGCACCGGCAGGATTGGTCGCCGGCAGCAGGAAGGTGAAGCTCTCCGTTGAAGTTCTGAATACCGTGTCTTCCCGCCGAATCCGCGCACCAAGTGTTTCGCCAATGCGCTTCAAGGCGCGCCCGGCATACTCACTGCCCATCTCGTCAAGCAAGCCTTCCAGCCCCTGAAGCTGCAGGTGCATCAGGGTCAAGGCCTGGCCATGCCGGCTGGTAAAGCTGATGGCTTGGGCCAGACGCTTCTCACAGTAGGCACGGTTGCCCAGGCCAGTATCCTGGTCCAGGTGATGGCTGCGTTCGAGCTGGCGCAGGCGGCGTCGCGACTTCCCGGAATCCGCGTATGCCCTGGCCCTGGCCATCAACTCCGAGGCATGGAAGGGTTTGGTGATGAAATCCGTTGCACCCAGATCTAGCGCTTCCTTGCGCTTTTCCTCGTGATCCCCGGACCCGGTGACCAGAACCACTGGCAACTCCGACAATCTCAATGAGTCGCTGCCACGAATATCCTTGAGCAGATCGTAGCCACTCTTCCCGGGCATCTGCAGGTCAGTGAACAGCAACTGGACGGAAGGATCAGTGACCAGGATCTCCCAGGCCGATTCGGCCGTTTCGGCGAGTACCAGGTCAAATTGGTCGGCGAGGATTTTCTGGGCACAAATGCGCATCAGCCGGCTATCGTCGACGAACAGGATCCGCGCCGGCGATTCATTCTCTTTCTGGGCTATTGTTTTCATAGTCCAGTAAATGCAATATTCGCGCCAAGTGCGCAGAGAAGTTGCTGTCAGTCAAGAGCCCGGGCTCAAAACTGAGCCCGGCCCAGGCCTGGGGCAATCAACTCGCGTTTTGCCCGCGGCACGGTTTGACGCGATCAGGCAATTCTCGTCATCTGGGCCAATCTGACGGTACCGACGGAGCCGGCTTCACGGTGCCTGGAAGCGGTCGTCGAACAATGGATCGGGCATGATCAACTCGGTCGGCTCGAGTGAAAACTGACTGGTGTTCCCGTCCGCATCGGTCGCGGTCGCGGTCAGAAATCCTGAAAAGCTGAACCCGTCGGGCATAGCCAGCTCCACGTCTTGCCAGTTCATTGCCGACCCTTCCTCGTACTGTGCCGTGCCGACAAAGTAGCTGCCTTGGGCGGAATCTCCATCGGCAAGGTAGAAGTCCACCAGTAGCGGAAAGTCGGTGAACTCCGGGCTGGCTTCAACTCGAAAACGGAGACTGACCAATCCGTCTTCCGGGTTCACGCTGGTTGCAGCGTGATCGAACTGCGGAAAATTCATCCGGTCATTGGGTCCGGTTGCGGTACCGCCCGTATCAAGCGCGGGCATGCCAAGATCGATCCCGATGCCGTTGCCAAAAAACTGGTTGCCGCGGATGGGATTGCCCAGGGTCGAGTTGCCACCATCGGTCAGATCAACACCGGCACCGGTGTTATGGGCGATGATATTGCCAATACGCCAAGTCAACCAGTTTTCGGGAATGGTTTCCTGGGCCTGATAGCCAATGCGGATCCGCCATTGTGGTTCACCGGAAAATCGAATGCCCGTATTGTTGGGTGCCGGAGTCCCGTCAGGCAGGATGCCGATCAGGTTACCGCGGATGGTGGCAAACGTGACATCTTCATCAATCAGTATGCCGGTATCGCTGCTGTGGCCGATGATGTTGGTTCGGCTCAGGTGGCCAACCAACAGAGTGTTCGAACCGTACGCCCAGATACCGATCTCGTTGGGCATGGGTGTGGTGTTGGTATCGACGCCGATCCAGTTGTAGGACATCCGCACAACCCCGGCACCATCGCCGACGAAGATGCCGGTTGAACTGTTGCCGATCAGGTTGCCGCTATTTGAGTTGGATGCACCCAGTTCAGTGGGCGAGAGCACCGAGATACCGAACGAGTTATCGACGATTCGGCTGCGGGTAACCAGCGTGTCGTTGGCCAGGTTTTCGATTCTGATGCCGACGTAGTTGTTGGACACCACGGCTCTGCTGATCGTGTTATCCGATCCGTTCTCGATCCGGATGCCGTCGATCATGGCAACCGCATCGCCCAGAGGAGTGACGCCAACGTAGTTGCCGGTGACGGAATTATTGTCAGCCGCAATGGCCGGTGAGTCGCTGCCGATGCGTATCCCGAACGCAGAGTTTCCGATGACGTTCCACAACGATTCTTCCACGCCGCCAATCTGATTGTTCGAGCTCTCGATCACCAGCGCCACGCCACCGTTGCCGTAGTCAGCATGGGTGAATCCGTCGGCCACTTCATCACCGTTGGCCACACCGATCTTGTTGCCATAAACGATCTGGTTATCCGCCAGCACACTCAAGCCCCGACCCCCATTGTTTGATAGAACATTACCGCGCGAGGCAAACAGATTGACGATGGAATTGTTGGGCCCTGCGTCCGCGGCGATACGAATGCCATCACCACCGTTGCCCCATTCGGGTTGGAAGTCTGAGTCAGTGCCAACAACCGGACCCAACCCGATAACGTTGTCGACGATGACAGCATCGGAAATCCCGTTGCGCATCAGTATCCCGTGCTGTTCATTGGCAAAGATGATGTTGTTGAAGACCGCGGTGCTGGCCTGGGATGTCGAGCCGCCGTTGAAGTCAATTCCGTGGCGCGCATTGCCTGGAGCACTGACCAGGTTGGGCAACCAAAGTCCACCGATGATGTTATCGGCGATGGTATAGCCACCACCCCCGGCGACGCGGATGCCGCTGGCGGTAAAGTCGACGATCGACAAGCCACGAATCGACGATCCCGAAGCCCCCGAATTCAGGCGGATGGCGCTCCACTGCGCGCTGCCACCGTCCCAGCGAATCCGCACCCGGGGCTGGGGATATTCGGTACTGTCATCGAAATCCGGGTGTGTGCGGCCATCAATGTTCACCGGGCTTGTAATGGCCGGCAGACCGGAGCCGATGACAATGTCCGAAAAGTCCCAGGAATTGGTCTCGATACTGCTGGAGAAGTTGATATCCACGGTGCCGCCGGTCTGGTTGGCCTCCTCGATCGCTGCACGCAGCGTGCACTCGGCAATAATGCCAGTCCATTGCCCGGTGTTGCAGTTGCCGTCGCCGGGGTTGGCGTTGCCATTGTCGGAAATCGAATTGACCAAAAATTCGGTGTTGCCGAGGGCCGGTGAAACCAGGCTGATCAGCAGCAACAGCAATACGCCTGCGTTGACTGGCAGGGCGCGTTCGACGTCTTGTCCGTTCATGATTAATCCTGTCCTGAAGTGAAAACAAAGACAGATTCCACTAGCCCGAATGATTCATGAATTGTCCGGGCTAGGGCCCGGGCCAGCAGGCCGGGTCGGAACCTCCCTGTCTTAGGGTCTACGTGCTTGGGCGCGTCGGGAGGACACCAGGGAGAAGATGGGCGCCAGCGCACGTCCGATTGCCGGGGAAGTTGAGGCGTGCCGGGCGACCGGCCCTGCCCCGGTGGCCACACTATGTCAGCGCGTGCGATACTGGCGTTTTTGCCACGAGCCTTCATGAACCCTACCTCCCTTCGTCCCTGTCTCGCCGCCTTGGTCCTCTCCTTGTCGGCGCTGGTCATGCTGCCAATCAGCGCCGCCTCGACCCAAGCGCCAGCCGTCGCGCTCGAATGGGAAACCATCTGCGAAACCACGGTCTGCCGCGGTACCGGT